>CALEEC010000172.1 GCA_937949245.1 uncultured Gemmataceae bacterium
AGCAGATCGAAGCCGACCTGGGGGGCAGCAGGGGCGGTCGGCATCGGAGCTGCGGAACCAGACGCTGGATTCACAGCAGAATCTCCCGAATCGGCTGCGTCGCGGGGTCAGCCAAAGGCACCGGCCGAGTTCCGGGGTAAAACTGTTTCTTGGAGTCCAGCCCCAGGGCTTGGTAGTAAGTATGGAACAGGTGCCCAGCATTGACCTCGCCTTCGACGACTGCGGTGCCGTTGGCATTGGTTTTCCCCGCAACACTCCCGCCGCGGATACCACAACCCCCGAGAGCCACACTCCACGCCTTCGACCAGTGATCCCGCCCGTAAAGATGATTGATGCGTGGCGTTCGGCCGAATTCGGACATAACGATCACCAAGGTGCTGTCCCATAGACCGCGTTCGCACAGGTCTTCGATGAACGTCGCAAACGTGCGGTCGAATTCGCCGAGTTGTTCGATATGGAAGTCGAAGTTTTCGTGGTGCGTGTCGTAGTTGGCGTGCATGACCTTGACAAACGTCGCACCGTTTTCCAATAATCGCCGGGCAAGCAACATGTGCCGACCGAAGTCGTGACGACCATATTGGTCGGCCAGCTTCGGATCTTCACGGTCGATGTCGAAGACGTAGCCTTTCTGCACAAATTGGGCGGCTTGATCGAACGATTGCAGATACGCTTCCGTCTGAGCGGTGCGCCGAGAGCGGGCAAAGCGTTGGCTGAGTTTCTGGCGTAATTCTTCGCGTTGTCGGTCGGCTTCGTGGGTTAGACTGCCAGGACGAAACAGGTTGATCGGCGGAGCGCCGTTCGGTAAACCCACCGAGGCGTACTTCGGCCCCAGAAAAGCGGAGTCTTGTTTACTGAACGAACCGCTTCCTCCGCCGGGAAAGATCTGAATGTAACCGGGCAACGGTTGAGCATCGGCGTTGAGCAGTTTGGCACAGACGGCCCCCAGATGCGGATATTGGACGGCCGGGTCTTGGCGTCGGCCGGTGTGCATGATGTAATCGCCCTTGCCGTGGTCGTCTTCGGCCGTGTTCAGACCGCGGACGATGGCCAAACGATGCATGTGCTTGGCGGTGTGTGGCAGCAGCTCGCAGATGTGGATGCCGGGAACGCTGGTCGGGATGGCGCGGAAAGGTCCGCCGGTGTCGGTGCCGGGCTTCGGATCCCAGGTTTCCAACTGACTGACTCCCCCGTGCAAGTAGATCATCATCACCCGCTTGTGCGACGAGAGTAAATGCTTGCCCAGCGCCGGCGAAGCCCAACTTCCCAGACCGAAGGCACCGGTCGCACCTGCGAGTAAGCGACCGAGAAAGCCCCGGCGCGAAACGGTGTGATCGCTCGAATGGCAAGCATAGTCACAAAGCATGGAAATGATCCTCTTCGGAGGTTTCGGGGAGGGACAAAACTAAAGGGCGAAATCGATCGAGGAAGGGTCGATCTCTCATTAACTTGTTCCATTAGGCAGAAAGAGTCAAGCGAAAAAACCAAAACCACCGGGAGTTGGAGCGCCAAAGCGTGGCGGAGCTTTGGGAAGAACCTGTCGTCGAACGATTTGCCGCCTTGGCCGGGGGAAAACAACCCGGTATCGTCGCACGGCTTGCCACCGCGTGGCCCAGCAAAAGCCCCCGGCGTCGTCGCACGGCTTGAGTAGTAACTCGGGCAAAAGGCAACGCCCGGCAATTGGTCTTGACCATGAACAACCGCCCGAGTATGGGCGATCGAGACAACGACATCGGCGAACCGGTGTCAAGGCCATCGAAGGGAACTTCGGTGCCCACGGGGATGGGTCATGGAAAGCTCGTGTGTGCCCAAGCTGCAAATCTGGGAGGATCGCCTCGGCGATCGGCCTCCGACTCCGCCCGTGGCTGATGCTACGAATTCCCTGCCGATCGCCGTCTCCGACCAGGAATACGCCGATCGTTTGGCAGCATCGGAAATTTTGCGTCCGTTGTCGCGTAAACGCCCCGAATTGTCTGCCGAGAAATATTCGTTGGCCTGGTATCAGCAGGTAGAGCAGAAACGCTACAGTCGGCATGGCGAATGGATACCGAAATTGCTCGAGTTCGGCAAACACGTCGGCGAAAATCTCTTGGGGCTGGGCGAAGGACTGGGCACCGATTGGGTACGTTTCGCGGCTCATGGAATGCAAGTGACCGCGATGCCCCTAATGCCCGAACTGCTGCCGTTGGTCAAACGCAATTTCGAGCTACGGGGGCTGCCAGCGCATTTTCTCACGCCCCGGCTGCCCCGTTTGCCGTTGGCAGAGGGGGTCATGGATGTCGTGTATCTGACGCTCCCTAGCGGTGGAGCGGCAGAGTTCGATTGGCCGCTCTGGACGGCGGAAATTTACCGCATCTTAAAGCCCGGAGGCAAGCTGCTGGCGTTGCTCCCCGCGAAGCACGATGTCGATTATTGGCAACGCTTGCTGTTCCCTTGGCAAACTTGGTTCGGTCTGACTCCGAAAGCCCCGCGACAGGCGCGACGTTATACTGCGTCGATGCTGCAAAAACAGTTCGACCGTTTCACCGAGCATCGGATTCACCAACGGCACCTGCGGCGTTCGGATGTACCGCACGTCTGGCGTTGGTTGCCGTTGCCGATTCTGGAACGCTGGATGGGACGATTTTTGTTGTTGAAGACGTTCAAGCCCGTGACGGCCGCTTTGCCGCAGTCGATCGCTGCCTAGCCGCCCGTCCCAACCGTGTAGCTGAATTCGCGGCAGCCGAGCAAGAGTTCCGGCCGCTTGGCTGAATTCACGGTAACTTGGCAAGCGTCTCGGCCACCTGGCTGTGTTGGTAACGGAACAGCCCAGCAATCCCAGAGGAACGCGAACCCAGTGACTGCGACTTACACTCCCACGGCTAAGGATTTGCTGCGTCGCGGCGTGGTGCTGACGCTGTTGCTGGGCGTTGTAGGCGGGCTTTGGTTCCTACTTCCCGATCCTGCCATGCTTTGGGCACGTCAAGCGGAAATTCGTCACCTCGTCCAGCAACATTGCTTCGAAGCGGTGCTGATCTATTTTGTGGGCTATGTGGTTGCCGTCGCAGTATCGCTGCCGATCGGCATCTGGCTGACGTTGCTGGGGGGATGGCTGTTTGGCCGATGGCTGGGCTTTGTTGTTGTGCTTGGGGCCGCGACCCTGGGCGCGACGTTGGCCATGGCCGCGGTGCGCTACTTGTTTCGCGACTGGGTGCAAAAGGGACGCAAGCGTTGGCCGCGTTTCGACCAGATGGCCCGCGGTATCGATGCCGGCATCGAGCGTGCCGGGATGCGTTATCTGATCCTGATTCGACTAACGCCGATTGTGCCGTTCTTCGTGGTCAATCTCGTGGTGGGACTGACGAACATGCGTTTGACGCGAGCCGCCTTGGCTTCGGCGCTTGGCATGGCTTTACCGACATGGATTTACGTTAATGCCGCTGCAAGTGTCGCGGCCATCGAATCGGTCGATACGGGGATGACCTGGGAACTGCTGTTGGCCTGGACGCTGTTGATTTGGGGACCGCTCGTCTTGCGTCGGCTGGTGCGTCGTTTTTGGAACGAGTTGCCCACCAACTGAACGGCGGACGTCCGCCCGCGCCGTGGTCATGACGTGTGCGAAAACATTTCATTCTGTGCGTTTATCGTCTCTTCCACGGCGGGCGGACGCGCGCCGCTTGGAACAGGTTCGCGGCCTAACTCAGCGTTCGCTCGGGGTCGGGATGCGATCCAGGATGTGAGCTACCAACTCGACGGCCAGCTCGGCCGCTCGGGGCGGAGGTATCAAATAAAATGCGTCTGCACGCGGTAACATCTGATCGATCAATTCCTTGCAGATGCGCAGCCCTTCCTTGCGGCCCTCTTTGCCGGATAGCCCCTTCATCCGTCGGCGCACTTCTTCCGTCAGCACGATGCCCGGCACCTCGTTGTGCAGATACTCCGCGTTCTTTTCACTGATCAACGGCATCAGCCCCGTGAAAATGGGGATGCGCAGGTCCTTGCAGCCGTCCATCATGTCGTGGAAACGCTGGATGTCGTACATCGGCTGCGTCATGGCGAAGTGCGCTCCCTTTTGCACCTTGCGTCGGAGCCGATCGATCAACGCGTTGAGGTTGCGTCCGTTGGGATTGAACGCCACCGCGATGGTGAACTTGGTCTGTCCGCCGATCGATTGCCCGCTGAAATTCTGACCGCGATTGAATTTCGTGATTAGTTCGATCAAGCCGAAACTGTTTAGGTCGTAAACGCTGGTTGCGCCGGGCATATCGCCGACTCGGGCCGGGTCGCCGGTCAGGGCCAAGATGTGATGCACTCCGCGGACGTGGGCTTCCAACAACCGCGATTGCAGCCCCAACAAATTCGAGTCGCGGCAAGTCAGGTGCAGAATCACCGGCACATCGGCTTCCCGCTGTACAATGTCGGCCAGGGTCAGATTCCCCAGGTGCAATCGGGCCACGGGATTGTCAGCCATGGTGATCGCGTCAACGCCCATATCTCGCAATTGCCGAGCGCGTTCGACTACTGGGGCGAAGTTCAGACCGCGAGGCGGATCGAGTTCGACGATGACCACAGGACGACGAAACGTCAAGGGGGCTTGCGGATCTTGCGGCGTTCGCGGCCATACTTTCCAGACGATCGAATCGACTGGCGGAGGAACCGGTTCTAGCGAGGCTTGGGCATCGTCTGCCCCCCCCGCCTCGGCGAAGGCGTCGCTGGACCGTGCAGACACGGACACGCGAACCGTCTCGGCACGAACGATGACTCGGCGGGCCGGCCGACGACCCCGCAAGCGTTCGGCAATGCGTCGCGTGAATTCCGGGGTCGTGCCACAACAACCGCCGATCAACTGTACCCCGGCGTCGGCCATGCTCACGGCCGACTCGGTCAGGTAAGGCAACGGCGCGCCAAACAGATAGCGGCCATCGACGAACTCGGGCAAGCCGGCGTTGGGGAAGGCACTGACCAGCGTATCGCCACGGGCCGTCATTTGCGCCACGGCGGACATCACGCAGCGGACGCCTCGGCCACAGTTGGCCCCGATGACCTCGACCCCAGCGTTTTTCAGAGCCTCATAAGCCGTTGCCACGTCGATGCCGTGCTGCGTGTAGCCGTGTTCGTGGAAGGCCATCTGAGCGATCAGTGGCAGATCGGTATGGGTGCGTGCCGCCGACACCGCCAGGAGCAATTGCTGTAGATCGGTGAAGGTTTCCAACAGCAGGACATCGACTCCGCCGTTGGCCAAAGCGACGATTTGTTCGCGGTAAATGTCGCCGATTTCGTCATCGGAAAGCGAACCGACCGACTGCCACCCCGGATGCCCCTGCAATGGCCCGACAGCGCCGGCCAGATAAACATCGGCGGAGCCGATGGCTTGGCGAGCGATGGCCGCGCCGAGCTGATTGAGTTCGGCGACTTCGGCAGCGGCTTGCAGCCCGGTCAGTTTGGTGCGATTGGCACCAAAGGTATTGGTTTCGATCAGTTGCGCTCCGGCAGCGATGTAGGCCGAGTGCAGTTCGCGAATCAGATCGGGTTGGGAGCGATTGAGCGATTCAAAGGCGATGCCTTTGCCGATGCCACGTTCGCGCAACATGGTGCCGAACGCTCCGTCGGCGACCAGGATTTCCTCTCGCAAGCGATCGATCAGATGTCGGCCACGCATGACCGGGTTCTCTCGTCGGCAATAGAACAAAGCCCTACTCACTGGGCGTAGATGGAGATCATCCATCTGAGCATAAGCACTAGCGTTATAGAATACGAGAGCAGAAAGAAAGAGGTTACCCCTGCGCGACAGAACGACACGAATTCAGGTATCGCCTTTGGCAATCTGGAGCCGCCGACGCCCATGGGCTTAAAGCAAAAACATCCGACAGGCATGGAAGCCATCCGACGACTAGCATCGTCAACCGTCAGGCGAGCGGCAGACGTGAGCCACTGGAGGTTTTAGGCGAACCGGCAGACGTAAGTCGCCGCTAGGGTTCGCTGGGAGAACAAATTGTCCACACGACCTCGCGTCATTTCGGCGATTTGGCCTCGATTTCTGCGAGGAGTTTGCGGAAGTCTTCGCGCTGGCGCAGGGGGGTGAAACGGCCTTCTCGCTTGAGATGGGCAGCGTCGGTGAAGCCTTTAGCGACGGCGTGGTAGAGCAGTTTCATCGCTTCCTCGGCATAGAAAGCTCGCGCTTGTCGGCGTTGCTCAGCGTCCAGCCCATTGTGCTTGGCAACGACTGGTAGGCAATTGCTCAAGAAACCAGCGGCATCGTAGGCATCGGCGGGGGGATTCCAACCCACGTCGCGTCGCAGGTGAGCGGTGCGGACGGCATCTTCCGGTTGCAGTAAGCCGGCATAAACGGTCGTCAACGCATTCAGATGATTGCGGTAAAATTGGCGATAGTTCAGATGCTGGGGATTGGCTTTCAAGGCGGCTAAATGGTGTGGTCGGCCTTCGTCCAAATATTTTTTGGCCGTCGCGAGATCCCCTTGTTGTTGCCGTAATAGGGCGAGATTGACCCAGTTGGCGGCCAGGTCGTTGTGCCAATCGGGTTGTTGGGGAAACTGAAGCACCAATTGCCGGAACAACTCCCCTGCAGCCTGGTAGGCTTGCTCCGCTTCCTTCAGTCGATTGGTGGCGTGCCATAGCAAACCCAAGTTATTGTGGCTTCGGGCCAAGGCACTGCGAAACTCGGCTCGGTGGGGGTAGTCGGTTACCAGTTGCTGTCGTACTTGCAGGGCTTCGTGCAAGACTTGCTCGCTCTCTTGAGGCCGACCGGTGACACGCAGCAGTAAAGCGAGGTTGTTGTAGCTTTTGGCCATGTCGGCACGGAAATTGGGGCGGTACGGAAAGTCGGTCGACAATTGCTTCTGGAAATTCAGGGCTGCTCGGAAGGCTTGCTCGGCCTCTTTCAATCGACCGGTGACACGCAGCAGTAAAGCGAGGTTGCCGTAGGTATTGGCCAAATCATTGCGGAACTCAGGGCGGTTGGGGAAGTCGGCTACCAATCGGCGGAGGACGTCGATCGCCGTTTTGAAAGCTTGCTCCGCCTCTTCGAGACGGCCCGTGTCGCGCAACAGCACTCCCAGGTTGTTGTGGTTTTTGGCCAAGGCGCTACGCGATTCGGGGCGGTCGGGGAAGTCGGCCGCCTGTTGTTGGAGTAGTTGTTGGATCGTGTGGAAGGCTTGTTCCGCTTCCTTCAGTCGGCCGGTGGCTTGCAGGATCAGAGCAAGATTGCCGTGGCTTTTGGCCAAATCTTCGCGGAACTCGGGACGGTTTGGGAAATCGGCTACCAGGGGACGATAGAGGTCTATAGCGGTGCGGAAGGCTTGTTCGGCTTCGGCCGGTTCACCCAAACTACGCCGCATCAGGCCGACGCGCAGGTATCCCTCGGCGCGGATAGCTCGGCTTTCGGCATTGTTGCTGGTGATTGCAGCGAAACCTTCAAATTGCTTGATGACCATCCGCAGGAATTCTTGGTTCTCGTCGGTCCAACTTTCGCCCCGGGCCAACTGGTTTTCGACCAGTTCATCGGTGAGCGTGCGCAGGGCTTTCATGGCTTGGTCGCGTGCTTGCATCTCGGCAGCACGAGCCTGCTGTTCGGCTTGCAAGGCGGCCGTCTCCGCGAGTAAAGCTTTGGCCTTGGCATCGCGTTCTTCCGCGGCAGTACGGGCGTTGTCGATGGCCCATTGCTCATTTTGCCGGGCTTGCCTTTCCGCGCGAATCGCTCGGGTCATCTGCCACAGACTGACAGCAAAACCGATCAGCAGCACGGCCGCAATCAAACCGCCGGCCCACTGCACCACCCGGCGACGCTTGGCCTGCTCGGCCACTTGGGTTTCGGCGCGTGCGCGGTCGGTTTCGGCTTGCCGAAGGCGTCTTTCCACTCCTGCACGATACGCCGCCAACTCCTGAGCCAACACTTGGGCATCGGCAGGGCGATCGTCCCGATGCGCGGCCAAGCAGCGTTTGGCCAAGTTCACAAGTTCTGCATCGGCTCTGCAAGAATCGAGCCTTGTCCATGCGTCTTCGAGTTCCGCGTTGGCAGATCGGGTGATGATCTGTTGGACCGTGGCACCGACGAACGCTGGTTGACCAGTCAAGATCGTCGCCAAGATCGACCCCAAAGCGAAAACATCGGCACGGGCATCGACGCTTTCGCCGCGGGCTTGCTCGGGGGCCATGTAGCCGGGGGTGCCCAAGATGGTGCCGGCACGGGTCTGCGGATCATCCACCGGAGGAAGGGCGTTGTCTGTGGAACCTTCCGCGAACCGACGACGCGCATCGTCGGGGGAGATTTCCTCCAACACCGAGCTTTGTCGGCGTGCCAGTTCTTTCGCTAGCCCCCAGTCCATGACCTGGACTTCGCCGAACTCGCCGACCATGACGTTCAATGGCTTCAGATCGCGATGAAGGATGCCGCGACTGTGGGCAAAGCCGACTGCTTGACAAATTTGCTCGAAAATGTGGATGAATCGCGGCAAATCATCGAATTGACCTCGCACGTCGTCAGTGGGGAGTTCCCCCATCAACGAGCGTTGCCGGCCTTCTAGCAGATTCGCTAGCGTCTGCCCGTGAATCCGCTTCATGGCCAACCACGGAGTGCCATCGTCCAGCCTACCGAGGGCATACACCGGCGGAATATTCGGATGCGGTAACTTGGCCGTGATCTTCGCTTCGGTGGTGAACCGCTCGGCATTCGCATTTGGCAGCAGCGTTTTGATGGCTACTTCGCGATCGAGTGTCTGATCATGAGCCGCGTAGACCCGCCCCATACCTCCCTGGGCGATCTGGGAAGTGATGCGATAGCCGGCGATGCGGGGAAATTGCGCCGACTCCGACGGTCCCATTCGCCCTACAATCACCGTCGATCGGTTGTGCCGATCGATATTCGAGGTCGGAAGCGATTCTGCTTTCGAGAAGTGATCCACCGTGGGGTTCGGATCAGGAAATGGGTCAGACTGAGCCATGAGGATAACTCCCTAAGACGCTGGCACTGCTCGCAGAATGATATTAGCCCACGGTGAATGATGTCATCAAGTCCTCAGCAAGCGTCGGGTCATGGCTCAGGCACCGCTATTTCTTGGGGGCTGCGGATTTTTGCCAAGTGAAGTACGCTGTCGCAGGGGAGCCTCCCACCAGCCCTAGCACCACGGCATGTGAATCCGATTGCTGCGGATCACTTCCGCTTTTGCCGTTCGAGTTCGTTTTCGAGGAATCGGACCCGTTGTTGAAGCTGCTCGTTGTCGGCTTCGAGTTGCTTGATCCGTAATTCGAGTCGCTCCAGCCATTGTTCGAGTCGTTCGGCTTGCTCGCGTACTGGTTTGGATTCTGGGAGAACATACTCAGCCAAATTCCGTAAAGCAGCCCCAGGAGCAGAGATGCCGCGATCGCTGGCACCAGAACTCTCCGCATTTTTTTTTCGCGAGCCGGCGGCGTCAAATCGACAGCCCCTTTGTCGGGGATGCTTGAGGATCGGCTCAAAGCAATGAGTCGCTGCAACTTGGGCACCCAGGGCGTGAGTTTGTCTTTGCCCACGAGACCGGTGACACGGTGACAACGATGAGCACATCTTGGCCAAGGTATTCCGGGTTCTGGGCGGCTGACTCGAAGAGCTTGGCCAAACGCCGACAATTCGCTTCATTGGCTCGTAAAGCCTGATGTCGCCGTGTCCGCAGTTCGTCTCCATCCGCTGGGTTTGCTCGCGGATCGTCCGCACTCCCCAGATGGTCCGGCATAGGCACCTCGATGGGAGCGATAGAAACCGGGTGGCCTTGCTGGAATCGCTCTTCGGCGTAGAAGAGAAAACGCTGCTGAATCGCCTCCGAATCAGGGCCGAGCAAACATGCGGCAAGTCGATACACGGCCGACCGCTGATGCAGATCGCCAGGTTCCCGCAGTGCCATCGGATCCAGGGGGTTCATCTCATTGCGAACTCGGTAGTGAAAGTGGCTCTGATACGAGAAGGTGAAGCCCAACAAGTAGTCCACCCCGCTCAGCAAGGTCCGCTGCTGGTCGGGGGCCAACAATTGTCGGAACACTTCTAATTGCAACCGGGGATCCTTACTTTGTCGTATTTCTTCGGACAAGATTCCCCACAGCGGACCTTCGATGATCGGACACATGATCTTCCGTTGAGCATCCATGATCATGCTGTTGAGCCATTGATCCAGGATTTCGGCAAGGCAACGCGTCAGATAGGTGCGGAGATGATGGAGTTGTTGTTGCACAACGGCTTTCCAACCGCCCAAGTCGTGGTACATCCCCTTGAGTTCGTCCGCGGATGGCAACGGCACCGTTGCCTCGGCTTTGTTGCACGCTTCATCGATCGTCTTGTGGAGTTCACTTGCTTTGCTCTGGTTGAAGACGATTTCGCGATATTCGTTGGTCAAGTTATCTAGATGCATGCGTAGTTGCCTGAGAAACGCACTCGATAGTTCGCGAAACTTCTGATAATCCTCCGTGTCAATGATGTTGCGTTGCAGATAATCGAAGATCGGCTGCACGGCAGACGAAAGGTCATTCTCGAGGCGGTTGACACTTTCGGTTAGCTTGGAAATTTGATGCATGTCGAGGCGTTCGAGGTTTTGTTCCAAATGGCGAAGTACTTCGAGGAAGACTCCGCGATGCACCTCATCGGGGCGCGTGCAATTGACGGCCAACAACCGAGGCGAACTGCCGATGTCGGGGGGAAGCGAACGTAGGAGCTCCACTTGTTTCGAATTGCGACCATCGGCGTTCAGAACCACGAACAGCCAATCGGCTAGGTCGAGTTCCGGGACCGCCTGCTTAATCACGTTGAAGACTTTGATATCCGGGGCAAACCAATCATCTCCGTCTTCGGAAGGGCGTTTCACCAAGATGACCGCATCGATCTCTTGCTGCAACGAGGTGACGAGTTTCTCGCTATGCCCCTTGGCTATTTCACCTAAGCCCGGCAAATCGACGATGGCTAGTCCCGTGATATCGCTGTTAGGGAACTGGACATAAATGTGGGCACAGCGCACGGCGACGTAAAGCATGCGGCCATCTTCTTGAGAAACATAATTCCTTACTAGGTCGAGGCTGATCCGCTGGGGAGATTTCGATAGGTAGGAACGGTAAGCGTTGAGGTCCGAGTGTAATTTCCGAAGTTTCCCATAGATGGCATGCAGTTCGGGATTATCGTAATTGGGTTTCGGTGGGAGGGAATTCGCAAATTTGCTCAGTTTCTCGGGGGGATTAGGAAGTTGGAGTTCTTTGTAATAGGCGTGGACAATCTCATGCAGAAATTCAGTTTCGTTGTAGAATTCGATCACTGCATGAGGATCGTCATTCTGGTGGATGATTCGGCTCTTGGCTCCGGTGCAAGGCAGGCCGTCGGAGGTGGGGATCACCAGATCGCTAAGCCCTGAGATAGTCTTTAGGATGGTGCTTTTGCCTTGCCTTGCTCTGCCAGCCACACCGATGTTGATCGTATTTTTGCTGAAGCGAGCCTGGAGATTGGCCGTCTTGGCCATCACTTCTTTGATTCGGTGATGGAGCCCGTCTAGGGTTTTGGTCAAAGCGCCGGCCCGTTGCTGAAAGTCCTGGGGGATGTCCGCTTTAGCCGTTGCCTCGTCGGCAAAGTGCTGCAAGCGGCCGAGTTGATCGTTCAATTCTCGCAGATGTCCCTCAACCGTTTGCAATTTGTTCTGCCACGCTTGCCGCTTATTCAAGACGCGTTCGATGAAAGGTTTCAAGTGACTCATTCCAGCCTCGGAGGTTCGGTGAAGTTACTAAGAACGCTCCTGTTTCCCGAAGAATGCCATCTTCATGCCCGAATTACATGAAGCCATGAAAGATGGCAAGAATGAAGGAAAGCTTCACGCGTTTACGATTTCGAGTTAGCAAACGAACCTGTAGCGATCTTTTCCATTGACGCTTCGATTCCGCCCGGCACCACGCCGCGAGGAGTGTGCATCCCCTTGGCGAAGCCCTCGACCGAGCCTGAGCTTTGGGAAAAGTCGCGGATGCATTACGGTTCTATGGACCTTGCTGCTTCGCTTGAGGTTTGCGTGCAAGGTACTTCATTGGGAGATAACGTCGATGGGGGCAATTTTCTCAGGTTTAATTCGCTTCCGATGAGACTTCGGAGCAAATTGAAAGCGAGGACAGGTGCCTTCAATCCGACAACCAACATGTTTGCATAGCATGAAGACGGCGGAGCGAAGCAGTCATGCTCGGGGGTGGAATTGCTTGTGGATGGCTTTCAAGCGTTCGCGATCGACGTGGGTGTAGTTCTGGGTCGTGCGGATGCTGGCATGGCCCAGCAGCTCTTGCACCGTGCGTAGGTCGGCTCCCCCGGAGAGCAGATGCGTCGCGAAACTGTGCCGAAGTGTGTGCGGACTAATTTTCCCGGGCAAGCCTAACCGGCGCACATATTTTTTGACGATCATCCACAACATGACCCGCGTCATCGGCCGACCCGCTTTCGAGACGAAGACCAACGCATGTGGATCTTTGGCATTAGCAGGAAACGCGGTGCGCCCCTCGGCCAAGTAAGCACGCAAGGCGGCCACCGCGGCACGACCCAATGGCACGATCCGTTGCTTGCTCCCTTTGCCGATGCATTTCAAGAAGGCGGCATCGAGGTACAGATCCATCATCTTCAGGCCAACGACTTCGGAAGCACGGCAACCGGTTGCGTACAGAGTTTCGAGCAGTGCCCGATCCCGCAGGTAGAAACGATCGCCGGGGCGCGGACCTTGCAACAGTTGATCGACTTGCTCGGGCGAAAGCACCTGCGGAATCCGCTCCCACAGCGTCGGCGAACTGAGCAAACCGACCGGTGTCGCTCCGGTGCGTTCTTCCAACTTCAGAAACCGATAGAACATCTTCAACGCGACCAACGAACGGGCAATGCTCGACGGTGCCAGATTCTCTTCCCGCAAGAACGCGACGTACTGCGCCAATTCGCGTAAGGTCGGGGCGGTGTAATTGGCCAGTCCTCCCCCGGCCACCCAGTGAGCGAAACGATCGAGGTCGCGACCGTAAGCCAGGATGGTGTTCTCGGCCATGCCGCGTTCGGACTGCAAATAATGGCGAAACGCGGTCAGATCTTCCGAAAGCGCCAACCATTGTGAACGCGGGGCAGTTCGATCGGCCATGTCTCGGTCCTCCTTCGATGGAAAACCTACCCTGCAAAGCCCGTCTGCCCGTGGTCCGGGAAGCGGAAAATCGGGAAGCCTAGTTGGCGGGCGCCAGCAACTTCCGCAGAGTCGGCCGCATTTGCGCGATTGCTCGGGCACGATGGCTTAATGCTTGCTTGACCCGCAACGACAGCTCGCCGAAGGTGCGATGGAATTCGGGAATGAGGAACATCGGATCGTAACCGAAGCCCCCGGATCCGCGGAGTTCGGGAATCAGCACGCCATGACAGCGTCCTTCGGTGCGGGCATGCACCGTGCCATCCGGCCCGGCTAAGACCGCGACGCAGACGTAGTAGGCCGAACGCTGGTCTGGCGGAAGTTGCTGCACCTCGGCGAGCAGTTTCGCGTTGTTGGCCGCGTTGTCGCCGTGCCGGCCGGCATAGATCGCCGAATCGACTCCCGGCCGACCTCCCAACGCGGGGACGACCAAACCACTGTCTTCGGCCAAGACCCATTCGCCGATGGCGCGGGCTACACCTATCGCCTTCAGGTCGGCATTTTCGACAAATGTCGTCCCCGTTTCAGCGATTTCGGGGCAATGCAGATAGCGGCTCAGATCGCATAGTTCGATCGGCAGATCGGCCAGCAGATCGCGGAGTTCTTCGAGTTTTTTCGGGTTGCGGGTACCAAAAACCAACCGAGCCGTCATTGCCAAAACCTCAGGAGATTGCGGATACCAAAATCCCATCGAGCCGTCATCGCCCGAACTTCAGGAGAAGGGGGAAGCCTTGCTCTCTGTGCCAGGCGTGCCGGGAGAGGGAACAATCGCAGCGGCCGTTGTCGTCGTCTTCGTGGCATCGGCGCGAACGGCCCAACGAAGTTTGGCCGAACGCGAACGCGGATTGGCGAGCTTTTCCGCTTCCGTGGGACGGATCGGTTCCTCGGCGATGCGTTGATAGATGCCCTGGTGAAATCCTTCGCGAAAGGCCGCCTTGACCAGCCGATCTTCGCCGCTGTGGAAAGAGAGAATCGCTACCCGGCCCCCTGGTTTTAGCACCTGCGGCAAGCAACGCAGCAATGCTTGCAGATTGGCCAGTTCTCGATTGACCAAAATTCGCAGCGCCTGAAAAACTCGCGTGACGGGGAGCCATTTTTGGCGTCGAAAAGGCAGTGCGCCGGGGTGGTTTTGCACTTCTTGCACTGGGGCGGCTCGCAGGATCAGTTGCGTCAGTTCGGAGGTTCGCTGCAATGGCCGCACCCGACGTTGCTGCACGATGGCTTGGGCGATGCGTTCCGCTTGGGGTTCGTCGCCCCACTCGCGGAAGGCTTGGGCCAACTCGTCCCGGCTCAGGTCACGCAGCACCTCGGCTGCGGTACGGCCCCGCGAACGGTCCATCCGCATGTCCAACGGACCATCCCGTCGGGACGAAAAGCCTCGCTGCGGATCATCCACCTGCATGCTGGACATTCCCAGATCGGCGAGAATCGCATCCACCTGCGGCACGCCGGCTTCGGCGAGCACCGGCACGATGGCTGCGAAGTTGGTCTGCACCAACCGAAACGGCGTTCCTACGGCCGCTAAGCGTCGCTGAACCGTTTCCAAATAGGTGCCATCGAGGTCGAAGCCGAACAATTGGCCGCGCGGTCCCAGTTGTTGCAGCAGTCGCTGTGCGTGCCCGCCGAACCCAACGGTGCAATCAACGACGATAGCCGACTCCAGAGGTGCCAGTACCGACAAAATTTCATCCAACAGAATGGGCACATGTTCCCCCGCCGGAGTGCTACGCGAACCGGGAACACGCGGACGTCGACGCGGAGGCATAATCCCTCTTCGCAGAACGATCGGCTCAACTCTTTTTGTTGGACGATTCGGAAGATAACTTGATGCGGTGCGCGTCGGCAAAAGTTTTCTGGACCGCCAGGAGTTTTTCGTATTCCGCCGTCTCGGCTTTCTTCATTTTTTGGACGATTTCTACCACTTGCTCCAACCGTTTCTCTTTGGTCAAACTGGTGTCGGCGAGAACCGTCTTAATTTGCTGACAGTCGTCTTTCAGCAACGCCTCTTGCACTTTGAGAAATTCTTGATGGGCGGCATACAACTTGCTTGACGCTTCATCGGCAGGGGGATTCCAGGCCTTGGTTTGCTTGACGAGTTCCTCAACATCTTTGAGGGCGGCTTGCCGGGCGGTTTCAAACTCGTCGGCAGTCCCATCCGTTTGCAGGGCTTTTTTCAAAGCGCTGTTGAGCTTCTCACCGACTTTTTGCAACTCCCAGTGCGCGTCGGCGATCTTCTGATGAAATTGCACTACTTCTTCGGGGGCTTTGCAGCCGGACAAGCACGCTCCTAGGAGCAGCAATCCGAAGAAGAACAATCGGCGGTAGCATCGGCTCATGAGAGTACGTTCCTGGTCGGGGCCGATCGGGGAACCAAGATGCAGGCTATGCTAGGAGTCGGTTTCGTGGTTCGGCAAGCAGCAACGCCAATAGAACCCAGAAAATGCCCGAAATGCTCGCAATGCCCGCGACTACGCCGTGTTTGCACTGCCCCAACGCACGAAAACCTGATCGATCGGAGCAATTCCGACCAATCAGGCTCCAAGGTACAATCAGGGGCGGTGATCCGTCCGCACCACCGCTTTGGAATCGAAGATTCGCTTAGGCCACGCTGGGTACCGGGTTGCGACGGCGCAGATAGCGCACCGCACCGATCAGCGGCAGACCCAAGCCGAGCATGGTCAGCGTCGCGGGTTCCGGCACTTGAGGCGGAGGCACATCGGGAGAAGGAACCAACGTGTCGGTGATATTGCTGTCGACCTTGCTATCGACTTGGCGATGGCTGCGAGCGGTGAATGCGCCTTCAGTGGTCAAATTGTACGGCGACAGTGCCCAGAAGTTGCCCAGGCCGATTTGGCCGTTCAATTCCGTGGAACCGTTGTAGATGAACGTCAAGTTCGGCACATTCGGATCGTCGAACGGAACCGTTCCCAGAGGCGTGGTGCCCACGTTCGACACCGAGTAAGTGAACGGATGCAGGCCGTCCGAGCTGATCGAGCCAGGGATGTAGCCGTAGAAGTCGTAGATGGTGAAGTAGTCTCCCGGGGTCAACTTCGAGTCTGAGGTGAGCATGATGCCGTAGGTGTAACGGAAGTTCGGTCCATCGGGAGTGACTGTCACTTTGATGGGGAGAATGCCCGCATCGGCGACTTCGGAGATCGACATCAACCCGAACACGGCGGTGAACAGGGCGATCGCTTTGACAGTCCAAATCTTCATCAGTACCTCCTTGCACTGGTCGAACCGGAAACTCCCACCAAAGCGGGATACCGGGAATTCATTCAGGTTCAGGACGGGCTTGGGTGACGTAGCTGATGCACGTCCCATCCCACTTGCCGGACAGGGGAGCGACTCGTTTCGCTTCGGGGGATGGATCCCCTCACCAAGGTCGGGCGGCACAGTAGGGATTCGCAGCTTTTGTGTCAACCTCAAGTTTTTCACAGCGAACCGTTCGCCGTGCTACCATCCCACCTAGCAACGGCACACCTCGAAACATAAAAGAGTTTCGATTCTTGTCATCCGTTGGCGATCCTCGATCGATGTCGTAAACATCGATCGAACTAGACTGCTAGATCTTCACTGGGACGCTGTCGCCGATAGCGAACCACACCTACCAACGGCAGACTTAGACCCAGCAAAGTGAGTGTCGCGGGTTCCGGCACCGCCGGCGGAGCCATCGGCACAGGAACTTGTGTGTCGGTGATGTTGCTATCGCGTTTGCCATCGACACTACGATGGCTGCGGGCAGTAAAGTGGCCTTCGGAAACATCGCCGTATTCCGAGACAGCCCAGAAATTCCCCAAACCGATTTGGCCGAAGGTGGTGTCGGGCCCCGTGTAGGTCCAAGTGAGGTTGGGGATATTCGGATCGTCGTAGGGGAGCAATCCTTCGGGCGTTACTCCCACTAGCGACGAACTGAAGCTAAAGCCGGCCGGCTGATGGTTGCTGCCCGGGATGAAGCCGGCAAAGTCGTAGATAGTGAAATAATCTCCTGTGCGTAGCGACGAGTCGGAAGTTAGCACCACGCCATAGGTGAAGCGAAAGTTGGAACCATCAGGATCGACCTGGAACGAGGTCGGTAATAAGCCTGCCTGGGCCGTGGGAACGGCGAGCCAGAGGTTGGTACTCAGACCAACGACTAGCCACCAAGCGTTCCAAGATCCACGCATGTGCGCAAGTCCTCCACGAAAGCAATAGCGCCGTCCCTGTGTGGGGTTGGGGGGTATCGATCGGGGCGGCGTTCGTTCTTCCACTACGAGAGAGTAGTGGACGAACCAGAGTAGGCAACAACGATCGAATGGGGGGAGTGAGCCGCATCAGGGAGTTGAGTCATTCACATCGATCGGGCGACATCGTAGCGCATCGGCAAAAAACTGTCAAGCAGGTTTCCCAGAGGTCGGACCATGCTTCTTGAGGGAACATTGGAGACGCGACGCATGTTCACGTCGAGCCGACGATGGGCGTCGTCAGCTATCGCATTTCAAGAGCCGCGGACGCCAGTCCGCGAGTATTCCACATGCATCCGACGACAGAAGAAACTACCCGACGACTGGCGTCGTCGGCTCCTGGCGTCTCGCAATGACGTTTCAAGAGCCGCCAACATCCATCGACGCGGGACTCCCGAACGAAACGGCTCAGCGACGCAGCAGTTTGGCGTTGATCAACTCGATCAGTTCGTCTTCATCGGGAAAGACACCGCTTTTGAGCTTGGAGAAGATCAATTGGCCATCCAGCCACAATTCAAAGCTACCTCCTCCGGAGGGAACGAGATTGAACGACTTGATCCGCTGTTTGTACACCGTCAGCAACTTATTCGCCAAACTGACCGCTTTGGGTTCGTAATTACCCACCGAACAGAACTTCAATTCAAAGTTCATCTCAACAGCTCGACTTTGAGGGCGACGGAGAGCGGGAACCGGGGGAGCG
>CALEEC010000173.1 GCA_937949245.1 uncultured Gemmataceae bacterium
ATCCGTTCCAGCGGTACAAATAGTCCCCCCAACCGCCGAATGGCCTCGCTCTGAATGTCCACCAAAGTGCGTTCGCCATCGCACAGAAATACCCAATCCAGTTCGATGCGACTGAGCCGAATCGCCACCTGCGATAACTCCCAGCGATCCCACAACAGGAAGGCTTGGAAATCATCCGGATCGCGGTCACAGGCCAAACCAGGCCGCAAACGCGGTTTTTCCGGTAAGGGAATCCGTGTTTCCATATTCGGCATCATGTTCGTTTTCGTTCGTTCTTGGTTGGAAATCGATGGTTGCCCTTTGACGATGCTTGGCCGATGACAGGGGAGCCCGACGACCGATGTCTTGTTTTCGGCTCTGCATTGTCCGACAATTTCTACAATACCGTAGATCGTGCCACACTGACAAACAAGAAGTATGCAGTCCGCGTTCAGGAGTGAACCTCATGTCACGAGCCATCTTCCAGGCATCTGGGGCAATCCTCTGCTTGCTGTGGCTGGCCCCGTCCACCCCAGCAAAAGATTGGCCGATTCCTCGTGGCCCATCCTCTGAACCGGAACCGTATACCTTCCGCCCTGCGGTGATCCAGCAACTCCCCAAAGAGTTTCTCGACGATGCACCGGCTTGTATCCTTTACACCGCGACCACCTTTCAAATCGACAACGACGGCACCACCACGGCCACGACCCATGAACTCATCCGCCTCAATAGCCGGAAAGCGATCGAGAAACTGGGGGAATATCGCAGCATCCAATTCACTCCCAGCTATGAAACTGCCACTCTTCATGGGGCACGCTTGCACAAAGCCTCGGGGAAAATCCAAGAGGTCGAACCGCAACATGCCCATCTTCGCGACACGTCCACCGATTATTTGGTTTACGATTCGATCAAGGAACTAGTCATTTCGTTTCCCAACCTCGAAGTCGGCGACGTGATGGAAGTGAAATGGTCGATTCGTGGCCGTAACCCAGAATACGACGGGCACTTCTTCACCCGCTATCCAATGGGTCACGAGGAATACCCTGTCGCCCAAGACGAGTGCCGGGTGGTTGTGCCGAAAGATCGCAAACTCGCGCATGGCGTCATCCACGCTGCCTTGGCCCCCGAGGGCAAATTGGAACCCCAGATTGGCGAGCATCAAGGAAAACGCTACTACCGCTGGGTGATGCAGAATCTGCACGCTTTCCCCAAGGAAGAAGCTCTTCCCCCGAAAGAAGAATTTCGCATCGAAATCCATCTTTCCACGTTTCAATCCTGGGAAGAAGTCCGTGCCTGGAAAACCAAGATTCGCAAGGATTGTTGGGAATGCAGCCCCGAATTGAAGAAAATCGTAGCAGAGGTTATCCGCAATCAGGCCACGGATTTAGAGAAAGTCAAAGCCCTCACCTACTGGTTGCGTCATAACATCCGCTACATTTCGATCGGCGAAAAACACGACTTCACCCCGCATTCGCCGAATCTCGTCCTGAAAAATCGTTACGGCGACTGCAAAGACACCAGTCAGATGTTGGCCGCCATGCTGAAAGAAGCGGGGATACGTTCCTATCTGGTGACGCTGGGCACTCGGGGGGACGGTCAGATCGACGAAAAACTCCCCTCCCCCTGGGGCACCCACGCCATTTTGATGGTGCCCATCGCCGGCAAAAATTATTGGATCGACACCACCTTGAGCTTGGCCAAGTGGGATCTGCTGCACGAATCCGATACCGATCGCATCGCCTATGCCGTGAGCGACCAAGAGATTCGCTTGTTACGCACTCCGAAATTGCAACCCGAAGATGAACGTCTGCATCTGGTCAGCGAAGTTCACCTCGATCGCCAGGGCAACGCCAAGATCGACCGTGAAGCCGTCTATCACGGCACGGCCGCTTGGAGAAAACGCGAAGAATGGGCCGATGTCCCCAGCGGCGAACGGCGTCGGCAAGTCCTCTCGGAACTGCAAAACGTCTACCCCAAAGCCCGCTTGAACCAGCTTCAGATTGACGAATCCACCCTCAAAAACCTCGATGTCCCCGTCCGCGCCAAGGCTACCATCGAATTGCCCGCCCTGTTAGACGGCGATGAAGTAAAGAAAGGTTCCCTGTCGGAATCCAACCTATACATCAAACTCATTGCCTTCAATGTCGATCTGGACCGCCAAGTGCCGATGGACATCGGGCCCCCTTTCATTCTGACGCATCGCTATGTGATCCACGCTCCGACAGGTTACCGCTTGGTCCAGCCTCCCGAAAAGAATGTGTCGTATCCGACCCTCTTTGGCACTCTCTCGCGTTCAGTCAAAACCCAAGATGAGGCATCGAGGAAATGGGAAGTTGAAATCAAAGCTCAGGTCACCCGTAGTCGTATCGAAACCAAAGAACTACTGTTGTTCCAGGCCTTCCAAGATATGGCAACGAGCCTGTATCGTTTCTCGATTTCGATGCAACTTGCTGATGGCGATTTCGACGCGGACATTCAAGAATTGCAGCAACGGCTTGCGCGACAAGCGAATGTTGATGACCTTCTCACTCTCGCAGAACTCTATCAACGGCAAAACAAAGCCACGGAGGCTCAGAAACTGTTGGCCGACTTCTGCGACCAAGCGAAAGATCCGCAAGCCATCCGCGAAGTCTTCGAGAGGCGTACCCGCATCGAAGGCGACAGAGCCGATCGAGAAAAGGCCTACCGCGCCTTGCTGAACATGTATCCGCAGGAGTTGCACTTGGTTATCGACCTGGCGGTTCTGTTGCTGCAACAGGAAGACAAGAAAGATGCAGAAAAACTCCTGCTGCGGGCCAGCAAAAGCCCTGATGCCGGCGAGAAAAGTCGTGCCCTCCTTCATCTGGCACGGCTCCGTTGGCAACAACAACGCCCGCAAGAAGCTTGGAAACTCTACCAACAAGCGAAACAAGCCGACGAAGCGAGCGTCACCAATCCCTTAGGAGCCAACACCCGCGGACACATCCTCACTGCCTTGGGCCAAATTCAGGAAGCCCTCGAAGCCTATGACGAAGCCCTCATCCATGATGAACACGATACCGAAGCTATGCAGGGCATCATCGAACTCAGCCTCCGCGAGGGGGACACCCCCAAAGCGTTGCAGATGCTGCGGAAATTTTCCCTGGAAGCGCTCTCGAATGTCGAACTGATGGCCCAAGCCGCCCATTGGTACTGGCGTTTGGAACGCTACGATGAAGCCTTCGACCTGGCTAGCGAAGCGACGCAAAACCAAGCTCCCCCCCTCGCTCACCGAGTCATGGGACTGATCCTGCTTCGCCGGGGAGAAAATGAAGAAGCCCTCGACTACCTGAAACGCGCTGAATTGGATAACGAGGTTCTCGAAGGTCGCATCTTGGCCAGTCTACGCATGGGGCTGTTCTCCGAGGTCCGCAAGCAATCGAGCTTGATCGACCGCATCGAAAATCCTTCTGAGTCGTTGAAAAAACTGGTCGAAACGGCCAATCGCCTAGCCGCCCGACGCGAAAGCGTCGCTGAACGTAACTCTGCACCCCAAGGCAAAAAAGTTGCCTTCCTGTTGGCCGTCGATCAATCGATCCTCGCGGAATATCTCGACCAAACCCAAGCTCCCGCAGCAGCGATCGAAAAAGCCTTGGAAGGTGCTTTCGCGGATGGAATCCAACTGGCGAATGCTCTGTCGCTGCGTGCTCGCCGCTGGGCCGACCGCGGTCGCTTCACCAAAGCCCTGGCCGACGCGGAGGCTGCCCTCCTGCTCGATCCCCGCGACGCTCAAGCACTGACCGTGCGAGGCCGTATTCGGCTCGAACGCGGCGACAAAGAGGGAATCCAAGATCTGCAACAAGCCGTCGCCCTGAGTAAATCCAACTCTGCCGATGCATTGTTCTGGTACGCCACAGCCCTGGCGCAAACCGGCCAAACCGCCCAGGCCAAAACCTTCGCGGAGAAAGCCTTGAACCTTCGTCCGCAAGATGGCGAAATCCGCGAGTTGGTCGAACGCTTGCGTTCGGCTCGTTGATTCGCTTTTCGCTGCGAAGAGAGATTTCCTCCGGTTTTGGCAAGAAGCCATCGCCGCGTTCGGTTCGTGGATTCGCTTTTCGCTTGCGAGGTCTGTGCCCCAGAGAGTAGCATTTCGATCAGGCCAGGATCGGAATGCAAATTCATGCCTAAAACGGATTTTTTCTTTCGGACGCAATCGCCCTAGCGCGATCCGTCGTCGTATGGGTAGGAACCATGAGCGACGCATCCGCAACCTCTGTAGTCATCGCTATGTCCGACGCTGACGCCCCTCTGTGCAGCAGCGAGACACTCGTGAATGTTTTCAACGAGTTACGCGATGAATTGATCAGTACGTTGCTGTTTCTGCTAGGAAACCGCGACGATGCCCAAGATGCCGCTCAAGAGGCATTCCTGAAATGTTGGCGTGCTCGGGAGTCGCTGCCGACGGTCCGAAACGTCCGAGCGTGGATCTTTCGCGTCGGTCTGAATGCCGCTAAAGACTTCCAACGCTCTGCCTGGAACCGAAAAGCTCGTCCTCTAATGGGAGAGGAACTTATGCTCACCGGTCGTGATAGCTCTCCTGCCGACCTACTCGAAGAACAAGAATCGCTGGAATTGTTACGTCGAGCGATCCTCGAACTTCGTCAGGAAGAGAAAGAAGTCTTCCTGCTGCGGCAAAACGGAGGTTTCACCTACGAACAAATTGCCGAGATGCGCCAAAGCCCGGTCGGTACCGTCAAAACGCAGATGCGGTCCGCCCTGCAAAAGTTACGCAAAGTGTTGAACTGAATTTCCTGACGATCCCATGCAGACGAGCGGCCCACTTTGGAACCCGCCCCTCGCGTGAAGATCGGGTTTCCTCCGCATTATTTCTGGTCCCTACTCGATCATCCCGCGGTCCTCGCGGAGAGGAGTTGCTATGCTTTCTCGTGAAGAGTTCGAGGCCCAGATCCTCGATTACACCTATGGCCTACTCGACCCGCCTGCCGTGGCAGCGTTCGAGGCGTATCTGCAAGCCCATCCCGAAGCGCGTGCCGAACTGGAACGCGCTCAACAATTCCAAAAACTCGTAGCGAAAGCGGCCAAAAGCGAATTCCCCGAAACGCGGTTCGTCGCTCCCAGTACCCCGGCCAAATCGTCGAACACCGCTGCGGTTGTCTCGGCTGGATCGTCTTCCCGTGCGTCGGCCAACTCGCGTATCGCGGTCACGAACTGGGATTGGCGACCTTATGCCCTGGCTGCGAGCGTGTTGGTTCTGGTCGGCGGTCTGATCTTCCCGACCTATCGACATCTGCGTGCAGTGCAGCATCAGGAACGCATTGTTGCCGACCACCAAGCGAAATTCGAGGAAGTCAAGAAACGTCACGAACAAATGATCCGCCAGCAACGAAACGCCAATCAAGAAATGACCGACGCGATGGCGGAACAAGAAAAATTACTCGCACAATGGGACAAGGCTTGGGAAGAGATGCAAGACGCCCTCCAGAATCGGCAATTTGCTGTCCGCCTAGAGGGGCCGGAAAATCTGCAAGCCGGTGCCGTCAGCGAGTTCAAGATTTCCACTTACAACCTGCAAGGCACCCCGACGCCCGTCTCGAAACTGCGAGCGGTCCTCCGCGATCAAAATGATCCTGAGAAAGTCTTGTTGCGACAAGACCTGACCCAAGTCCGCGGCCCGGCGGTTCTTCGCATCCCTGCAGATCTGCCGATCACGCCCGAATCGCAGTTGGCCCTCGAAGTGTTCGCTATCGACGAACACAACGCCGAGAGTCGATTGACTCAACCCTTGCCGCTGAATCGGCCGGTTTATGTCACGTTCCTTTCGTCGGACAAGCCGATGTACGCACCGGGCGACACCATCTACTTCCGCTCGGTAACGTTGGACAAGGCCACCTTCCGCCCCGCTTCGGGAGATCTGCAACTGAAGTATTCGCTGTTCGCCCCCGGAAGCGATAACGATCTGCTCCAACTCACCGGCAACGCACGCTTGCAACGCGAAGAAAATGGTCAAATCAAACCTGTACTCGGACCCGATGGCAAGCCGTTGCAAGGCGTCGGTGCCGGTGCGTACAAACTACCGAACACGGTCGCGGGGGGGGAATACACGCTTGTCGTCAGTCGCATTCTGACGCAAGCGGATGGTACGGTGGTCGAAGAAAAACTCGCCTCGCGGAAACTCAACGTCATCAACTACCAACGCGATCGGCTGAACAAGAAACTGGAGTTCGACGGCAAATCCTATGGGCCGGGCGATGTCGTGATGGCACGCGTGGATGTCTCGCGTGCCGAAGCGGAAGGGAACGTTGGTCTAGCTCATGCGCCTATCAAAGTGACTGCACGCGTCGATGGCGAGCCAATCCAAAACATCCTTGCTCCCAATCGCACCGATGCCAACGGCACCGCCTACATCCGTTTCACCCTTCCTCGGTCGATCAAGTACGGTGACGGCACCTTCGATGTCGCCATCTCCGACGGTGACAACAATACCGATGTAGAAACGATCTCGCGACCGATCCCGATCATCGCCAAACGACTCGACATCCAGTTCTACCCAGAAGGAGGTGAACTGGTCGATGGTCTGCCCACGCGGGTTTACTTCCAAGTCCGCATTCCTCCGCCTCCGAGTCGAGCCAAGGAACCGGGCAAACCGGCCGACCTCCGTGGCAAACTGTTGGCCGACGGCA
>CALEEC010000174.1 GCA_937949245.1 uncultured Gemmataceae bacterium
TCCCCGCCGGACTGCCACGGCGAGAGGCGTTCGGTGATCGAGCGTTCGCTGCTCGGGACGGCATCGCGCAACAGCAGTAGCAACGGAATGGCATACAGCATCCCCACGATGCCGCAGAAACTAAACGCGAAACGCCAACCGAAACGCGGATCGTCGGCGACATATCCGCCCCAACCGCCGGCAATCACGCCCAAGTAGATGGCGAGTTGATGCAGTCCCACGGCCCGGGAACGGGTGCGGCCGGAATGATAATCGGCAATCAACGCCAACGCCGCGGGGATGTAAAAGGCTTCGCTAATCCCCATGAGCGAGCGTGCCCACAGCAGTTCGCGGTAAGTCGTCACTTGCCCGGTCCACCAAGTGACGGCCGACCAAACAAACAAACTGGCCGCGATGGTGACACGTCGACTGAAGCGATCCGCGAGGAATCCGCCGATGGGACTGAAGATGGCATAAACCCATTTGAATTGCCCCAGCATGAATCCCCAATTTTCCTGTGTCTGAATCGTCGGAATGTCGGCCATGACCGAGGTTTGCATCGAAGCTAGCATCTGCCGATCGAGATAGTTCAGCAGAGCCACGGGCATTAACAGGACGACGACCAGCCAAGCCGTTGTCGCGGAAACGGTTGTCGTCGAAGTGGTCATGAACGACGCATCTCCTTACGAGCGAAAGGGAACATCGAATCGTCAGTAGTCCGAAGCATCGTTCGTCCAAGGGATCATTGCCCGCATATTCGGCCCCAATAACCGATGCCTCATGCGTTCCCTTGCCCACGGACGCGGCCCATGCCCCGAGATCTTCGCCTGCCGACGCCGTCGAAGGCGAAGGCCTTCTTGCCGATGCAAGGTTGCTGCGGTCCCATTCGACCGTGGCCGTGGCAAGGTCGCAAGCCCCTACGAGGAAATTTTGCCGACAAACCCAAGAACCGCGAAAACCGGTCTTGTCAGATGCCGCCGAACCGTCGATACTGACTATCTGATAAAGCAAATAAGCCCACGGAGTCCCCCTCCGTGGGTTTTTGACAAACATGGACAATTGCGGTCAAAGATGGAACAGCAATCGCATGCTTTCTTGCGGGAACTGCTCGAAACGCCTAGCCCGTCCGGCTTCGAGCGGCCGATCCAAGATGTGGTCCGTCGTTGGGCCAGCAGCTACGCCGACGAAGTGCGCACCGACCGGCACGGCAACGTCTTGGCGATCCGTTATCCGCAAGATCGTTCGCTCACCCCGCCGCTGCGGATCATGTTGGCCGGCCATTGCGATCAAATCGGGCTGATGGTCATGCACATCGACAACGATGGCTACCTGTATGTGCAACCCATCGGCGGCTGGGACATGCAGATTCTGTTGGGGCAATATCTGACCGTCTGGACGCGCAGCGGCCCGGTGCAAGGGGTCGTCGCGCGCAAAGCGACCCATTTGCTGACGCCGGAAGAACGCAACAAAGTGCCGCAGTTTACGGATATTTGGGTCGATATCGGCGTCAAAAATCACGACGAAGCGGCCGAGTTGGTGCAACTGGGCGACCCGGTGACCTTCTCCTTGGGCTATCGCGCGATGCGCAACCAATTGGCCGCCTCGCCGGGGATGGATGACAAAGTCGGCCTATGGGTCGTCATGGAAGCCTTGCGGTTGCTGAAGGATCGCCCTTTGCAAGCGGAAGTCTATGCTGTTTCGACGGTTCAGGAAGAGATCGGCCTACGCGGTGCGATGACCAGCGCTTACGGGATCGCTCCGACGATCGGCATCGCGGTCGATGTTTGCCACGCGACCGACACCCCCGGCAACGACAAAAAGATGGTGGGAGACACCAAACTAGGAGCCGGACCGGTGTTATTCCGTGGGCCGAACATCCATCTGCGGGTGCTGGAACAGTTGGTTCAGTCGGCTGAGGCGTTGAAAATTCCGGTGCAAGTGCGCGGCGTACCGCGAGCAACAGGCACCGATGCGAATGTCATCCAAATCAGTCGGGACGGCGTGGCCACCGGTTTGATCGGCATTCCTAATCGCTATATGCATACCCCCGTCGAGGTGGTGCATCTGGACGATTTGGACCGGGCCGCCCAGTTATTGGCGGAATTCTGCACCCGAGTCACGCCGAATACAGACTGGACTCCGTAGCGAACCGCTTGATTCGCGGTACTCGCCTGTGACAATCTCCTCTCGAGGTCGAACAGCGGTGTTCGGCCCCGAGTATTCCGTTTCCTTTGCCCGAGACGCCCCAGGCAGCTCGGAAGTGACTGATGATCGACGACAGAACCGGCGGTAGTTCCCGGCACGGTTCGCAGCAGGAGCGAAGCAATGGCGGACGATCGCATTCCGATGTCAAAGGAAGGTTATGAAAAGCTCAAAGCCGAACTCGATTATCTGAGCAATGTCAAGATGATTGAGATCACCAAACGGGTCGCCGCGGCCCGCGAATTGGGCGATCTCAGCGAAAACGCGGAGTATCACGCCGCCCGCGAAGATCAGGGGATGTGCCAAGCCGAAATCAACGATCTGAAGGCGAAGCTCGCTCGGGCTTACATCGTCGATACCAGCAATCTTCCCAAAGATACCGTGGTGTTCGGCACCCGCGTGAAAGTGGTCAACCTCGACGACGATGAGGAAGAAGAATACGAATTGGTCGGCCCTGGAGATGACGATCCGTTGAACAATCGCATTCTCACCACGAGTCCCATCGGCCAAGGATTGTTGGGCAAAAAAGTGGGTGAGACTGCGGTGATCCAAGTGCCTCGCGGCGAACTCCGCTACAAAGTGCTGTCGGTGGAATTCCTCCATTGATCCCGGGGGACAAAGACAAAACACGGCAGGCGGACCCCCGCCGCTCGGAAAGAAATGCCAGCGCCTTCCGAGCGGCGGGCGTTAGCCCGCCGTGCCAGCAGCATCATATGGTTAGCCCGCCGTGCTGTCGTTACGTTACATTGCTAGCCCGCCGTGCCATTTGCCATCGTCAGTGGGGCTGAGAATCGGGGACTGGAAGTCCGGTCCCTTGGGCCATACTCTGAATTTTGCGACCCAAGGTACGCCCTGACTCTCCGAGCAAGTGGATATGCGGGAACGAATTGCCATCATCGGCTATGCCGGACTTTTCCCCCAAGCCGAGCAACCAGATCAGTTTTGGCATCACCTCCGTGAAGGGATCGACACCGCGAGACGACCGCCTCAAGATCGCTGGTTGCTTCCGCCGGAGACGGTGTTTCATCCCCAACCCGGCCAAGTGGATCACGTCTATTCGCTGCAGGCATGCTTCCTCGATCCGTTCACGCCGGACCTGACGGATCTGGCCATAGAACCGGCCTTGGTCGCGGAACTCGATCCACTGTTTCAATTGTGCCTGCATATCGGCAATCGGGCGTTCCGTTCGGCCCAGTTAGGCGATAGCGACCGCTCGCGGATTGGGGTCGTTTTGGGCAATATTGCGCTGCCAACCGACCGAGCCTCCGATTGGGCGCGGCAGATCCTCGGCGGCCCGATCGAGTCGGCGTTGGGTCGGCCGATCTTCACGGGGCCGAAGGTGCATCCGTGGAATCGCTATGTTGCCGGGCTTCCCGCGGGATTGCTGGCGCAGGCATTGCGGTTGGGCAAAGGGAGTTTCACCCTCGATGCCGCTTGTGCTTCGTCGCTGTACGCGTTGAAATGGGCGGCCGATGAACTGCTGGCCGGCCGAGCCGACGTGATGTTAGCCGGGGGGATGTCACGCCCCGATTCGCTCTACACGCAGATGGGCTTTGCGCAATTGCGGGCTTTGTCCAAATCGGGACGCTGTAGCCCGTTCGATCGGCAGGCGGACGGGTTGATCGTCGGGGAGGGGGGCGGCATCTTCGTCCTGAAGCGGTTGTCCGACGCGATTCGTGACGGCAACAGCATTCACGCGGTACTCTGCGGCTTTGGTCTGTCCAACGATGTCGCGGGGAATTTGCTGGCCCCGGCAAGCGAAGGCCAATTACGGGCCATGCGGGCGGCTTATGCCGACGCCCGATGGCAGCCGGATGAAGTCGATCACATCGAATGCCACGCGACCGGCACGCCGGTCGGCGATGCCACCGAATTTGCCAGTCTGCGGAGTTTATGGAGCGAGGCTCGTTGGCAACCGCAACAGTGCGTCATCGGTTGTGTCAAATCGACGGTCGGCCATTTGCTCACGGGAGCCGGAGCTGCGGGGTTGATGAAGACGTTGCTTGCGTTGAAGCACGAAACGCTTCCGCCGACGGCGAATTTCCGCGAAGCACCGCCGCAGTGGGGCATGTCCCAAAGTCCGTTCCGCGTCCTGACGCAAGCCGAGCCGTGGCCCCGGCGAGCGCCGCAGCAGCCGCGACGAGCAGCCGTGAGCGCTTTTGGCTTCGGTGGCATCAATGCACATGTCCTGGTCGAAGAGTGGCTCCCCCAGGCGAATTCGGCCACGGTGTCGGTCCCTACGCTGCCTCCTGAAGCGGAGGCCGAGCCTGCCGCTGAGCCGGCCATTGTCAGCGAACCGCTGGCGATTGTCAGTGTCGCGGTGCGTTTGGGGACGCCGCGGATCGAAGAGTTGACCGTTCCTGTGCAGCGATTCCGCATCCCACCGACCGAACTGCACGAGATGCTGCCGCAACAAACGCTCATGCTCGAAGTGGCGGCCGATGCCCTCGACGCAGTTTGCGCAGCGTCGTCGGACTCGGGCGAGCCATCGGCAAGAACGCCGCAGAATGCCCGCGGGGTCGAAGGCTCTGGGGGGCATCCGGGGGCATCGGACTCTGGCGATCCGTTGGCTTTGCGTACCGGCGTGTTTATCGGCTTAGGGCTGGATCTGAACACCACCAATTTTCATCTCCGCTGGGCCACGCGACGGGCGCTCGGGGAAGCGGCCGACCCGGCGTTTCTCGACGCGGTGAGTCCGCCGTTGACGGCCAATCGCACGATGGGAGCGTTGGGCAGCATCGCGGCGAGTCGGATTGCCCGAGCGTTTCACTTCGGCGGGCCGAGTTTTACGCTGTGTGCCGAAGACGCTTCGGGGTTGCGGGCGTTGGAGCGTGCTTGCCGAGCGTTGCAGCAGCGGGAAATCGATCGGGCATTGGTCGGTGCCGTCGATTTGGCTTGCGATCCCCGCTCGGCGAGTACCGATACGCACCCGCAGGGAGTAGCCGATGCGGCCGTGGCCTTGGTGGTCAAACGCTACAGTGACGCTCAACGCGACGGGGATCGCATCGAAGCGGTCGTCGTCGGTTTGGGGGTCGCAACTCAAGACTTGCCAGCTGCGGTACAGCAAGCAACGATGGAAGCCGGTGTCCTCTCGGCCGATCTGGCGGTGACCCAGCGAGCCAACGTCGGCTTTGCTGGGGCCGCCTCCGGGTTGATCGACCTGGCCGAGGCATGCCGGCGTTTGCGTACATCGACCTGGCCGACGGCCGATGGTTCCGCATTTTGGCTGCATGACACGGCCGACGGTCCCCGGCGAACGCTAGTCACCTCACAAAGTGTCGATGGCAATTGTGTCGCGGTCGTATTGCAGGAAGCCTCCCAGCAGCAGCGTTCGGATGCGGATGCCTACCTCGTGCCGTTGGCCGAGGCGTCCGTAGAGATGCTGTACGCCTTCGAGGCCGACAGCGTTGAGGGGTTGCTGAAGCAGTTGGAAGCCTGCGATCCTTCGCAACCGCCCAACGTCCCGACCGGCAAGCCGGCATTGGGCTTGGCGTGCGTGGCACGATCGGCCGGCGAACTACGCGAGCAGCTGCAGTTCGCGATCGAGCATCTGCGGCACCGTCCGCAACGGCTGCTGCCGGACGCCGACATCACCGGTCCCAAACTGGCCCTGCGCGATCGGCTCTTCTGGACGCCGGAACCGATGGGCCATCGTGGCAAGCTCGCCTTCGTCTTCCCCGGTTCGGGCAATCACTTCGCGGGAATGGGACGCGATCTGTCGCTGCGTTGGCCGAAAATTCTCCAGCGCCAGCAAGCGGAAAATCGCTACCTGCGCAGCCACTACGCGGCCGATGGGTTCTGGTTCGGCCGTGATTCGGAACCGTTGTTGCCGCGGGAGTTGATCTTCGGCCAGGTCAGCTTGGGAACCTTGGTTGCCGATCTGCTGCGGGAATTGGGGGTCGAACCGGAAGTGTGCTTGGGCTACAGTTTGGGCACCTCGGCGAGCTTTTTCGGGCTGCGGGCGTGGACGGCTCGCGACGAGATGTTGCAACGATTGCAGCAATCGACGTTGTTCGTCTGCGATTTAGCAGGCCCATACAACGCGGCCCGTCGTTTCTGGAATCTCGACGACAGCGTACCGATCGATTGGCGGACTGGAGTGGTGAATGTGTCGGCCGACGCGATCCGCGAACGCTTACGACCGGAACTTCGGGCGTACCTGTTGATCATCAACACGGCCAAGGAGTGCGTTATCGGCGGACTGCGTGCCGACCTCGAAACCCTGCTGGGCGAACTGCAAGCGAATTTCCTACCGATCGAAGGGGTGACGCTGGCCCATTGCGAAGTGGCTAGCCCTGTGGCCGAGGCGTATCGCGCCTTGCACGACTTGCCGACAACCCCACCGCGGGGAGTGCAATTCTACGACGCGGTCTGGACATTGCCTTACAGACTGACGCAGGTGACCGCGGCCAACGTGATGACCTCGGCATTGCTGCACACCATCGATTTCGCGACGACAGTGCACAACGCGTACCGCGATGGCACACGATATTTCGTTGAGATTGGCCCCGGCGCGTCGTGTACGCGGATGATCGAGGCGCTACTCGTCGATCGGCAATATCGCGCTCGGGCAGTATGCGTGCCCCGGCAAGACGCGGTATCGCTGGTGCTGCGATTGCTGGCCCAGTTGCACAGCGAGCGACGCCAGTGGAACTTCACGGCACTGCAACAGCCCCAACCGTTTTCTCTGTCCAAACCGCGACCGACTTTCTCCCCCTCGGTGGAGCATTCCGCGACACCTCCCCAGACACCGACGCTGACACTACCGGTGGGGTTCCGCTTCGGCACGTTTCCGTCTTCCCCGACGACCTCGGTGCCGCGTGTCGAACCGCCATGTCTTGAACCGCATCGATCGCAACCGAGCCTCCCCTCGCCAGCATCCCCCCGGCCATCGGTCGTTGAACCGTCTCACCAGCCGACCCCTATGTCCTTAAGCGATCTCACGCCGTTGACTGCTGCCGCGACGCCGCGAAGCGAATCGACGCCGACGCTGACATCGACCGCGATTCTAGCAGCGACGCCCCCCGCTGCGCAGCCGACGACGGTTGCCGACATCGCGGCCATTTCACCGATCACACACGCCTTGCAGGTCGCGACGCAAACGCAATTGGCGGTGGCCTCGGCCCATGAGGCATTCCTCCGCTTCAGCACAGAAAATTTCGACCAACTGAACCGCACCTTGGCTTGGCAGACGACGTTGCTGCAAGCGTTGGTCGCCGGCTCGGCCACATTGCCTACCGATGCCGCGGTGACTTCTCTGGTCGGCGCTGCCACGGTTCCTACCGCTGAGGTCGCGATGACTCCAAGTCCCAGTACCAGTGGCACGCCGGCTCTTTCCAACGATGGCGTGCTGGCTCCTGGTGCCG
>CALEEC010000175.1 GCA_937949245.1 uncultured Gemmataceae bacterium
GGCAACTTGTCGGTTAGCAAAGCGGGCCGCTTGGCGTTCACCCATGCCGCGATGACTGCTCCGCCGGAAGCCTGCGTCGAAGTGCCCAGCGAACCGGGGCACAATGGCTTTGCCTTCCGCAACGTGAGCCAAGCCAACAACGAGCTATTGCGGAAGTTGCACCTGCCGCGGCCCGAGAGCGTCACGGTGCCGGTCGAGGGGGCCAACATGCAGATGTGGTTGCTCAAACCGCCGGGGTTCCAACCGAACCAGAAGTGGCCGGTCGTCTATCTGGTGCATGGCGGCCCCCAAGGGGCGTGGGAAGACGGTTGGTCGTTCCGTTGGAATCCCGAACTATGGGCCGCCCAGGGGTACATCGTAGCTTTGCCCAATCCGCGCGGCAGCACGGGGTTCGGCCAAAAATTCGTCGATGCCATCAGCCGAGATTGGGGGGGCAAATGTTTCGACGACCTAATGAAGGGCGTCGACTACCTCGAAACCTTGCCCTATGTGGACAAAGACCGCATCGCGGCTGCCGGAGCCTCGTTCGGCGGATACATGGTCAACTACTTTGCCGTCAAGACCGGCCGATTCAAGTGTCTGATTTCGCATTGTGGCGTTTGGAACTTCGATAGCATGTATGGCTACACCGAAGAATTGTGGTTCGACGAATGGGAACACGGTCTGCCATGGGGGCCGGATCGGCACAGTTACGAAAAGCATTCGCCGCATCGGCACGCCGCGAACCTAGCCAAGTTCAAGACGCCGATGTTGGTGATCCACAACGACTTGGATTTCCGTGTGCCGATCGGCGAAGGTTTGCAATTATTCACCACGTTGCAGCGTTTGGGCGTCCCCTCGCGGATGGTCAACTTCCCCGACGAAGGTCACTGGGTACTCAAGCCGCGCAATAGCGAACGCTGGCACCAAGAGTGTTTCGCCTGGCTGAAAAAATATGTGCCGCCCGGTCCCCAAAACCTTGCCCCGATGCCCCGCCGCTGACGGACGAGACGGTCCTGGGAGCAAACACCCGACGCCTGGCGTCGTCGGCTCCGGCTTTTGAGGAGCAGCGGACGCCAGTCCGCGGGTGGGTTCAGAAACCCGACGACTGGCGTCGTCGGCTCTGTTCGTTCTGAAAATGGTCCGCCGTCGACGTTGATGGCGCGTCGAGCCTAGCGTGAGGTTCGGCCCCAGCGGTATAGCAGTGCCGCGGCCAAGAGTTCGGCCAACGTCCACAACAGACGTAACGCCAACGCGATCGCGGCCGACAGAGCCTCGGCTTGCGCGCTAGCGTAGCGATCGCGTAGCATGGTCGCGAGGAGTTGTTGCAGCAGCAATTCCCGCACGCCGGCTCCGCCCGGAGTCACGAGAGCCGCGAAGCCGGCAACGTAAGCTAAACTGACAATCCCTGTGCATTGCAACAGCAACGACAGCTTCCATTCGGGCACCATCGAGGTCATGCCGTACAGCGTCAGCCACAAACTGACGCCCAACAGCAACCAGCCGAACACCGCTTGCACCAAGCCGCGTAAGATCAACGACAACGGAAGCGTCGGAAACGGTGGTGCGTTCGGCTCCTGATATTTCCGTGCGATGCGTACCAACCAGCGATTCAACAGCGGCAAGCCCAACGGCAGCAACGCCATGCCGACGAAGAAAATTTCCTGGCCGACAAACAGCCGTTGACCGACTCCTACCCAGGGCAACAACACCACGCCGACCGCGGCTCCCGCGGCCATGGCGATCAGGGTTTCGTAAGTGCTGGCCAAGCCGACCGTGGCTCGGCGTTGGGAGATGCCCCGAAGAATGGCAATGCGTAACAGGATCACCCAAGCCTTGCCCGGCACATATTTGCCGAATTGGCTGAGAAAATACGCACGCAGCCAAACGCGAGGGCCGACCGGATCGCCGACACGTTCCATCGCTTGCCGACCAAAGACGGCCCAAACCGCGTGCGCGGCCAAATACAACAACGCCGCCGGAAACAACCACTGGCCGCGTAGCGTCAGTTCGCCTTGCCACAATTGCGGCTGACCCAGCAATCGGTAGAAGTGCCAACCAACCGCAGCCACGATCAGCGTAGCCAACAGCGTTTTGACCAACGGGCCAATGCGTTTGCGAACGGACGCCATTGCGGTTCAGCGCTCCTTGGCATTTGCCGTGTACAGGTCCAGGTTCGGCTTGTTCAGCAATTGAGCGAATGCCTCGCGGATCTGGTCGAATCCCTGACGCAGCAGAAACGACGATTGTCGGCCGTGGCTTTTGGCTCCCAGCACCCACAAGTTCGGTTCCGGTTGTTTGCCACTGCTGCCGACCGAGCCTTGATCGAACAGGTCGCACGGATGCACATGCAATTCGCGTAGGAGATTCCAATCGGGGGAATAGCCGACGTTGGCAATAACGCGGTCGACATCCCACTCGAACGGCTTGCCGGCCTGCCGCGCCACGACGCGAAAGCCTTTGTCGGGGCCATGCGACACGATTTGTTCGATGAACGATTGGGGGTGATATTCGACATTCCCTTCGCCGCGAGTGGCTAAGCTATTGGCCCGTAAAGCCAAGCGATCGCGTTCTCGCAGGGGGTCGCCGGGAATCCGAGGTAACGGTTGGCTGCGTGGTCCTCGGGTCAACCAGATGACCCAAGTCGCGGGGTGTTCTTCCGCCAAGGCGGCCAACTGACATACCGTCGTCGCTGCCGAATAGCCCCCACCGATGACCAGAACACTTTTGCCGGCGTAGTAGCTTTTGCGGCTGCCGAGGATGTCTTCCAAGCCGTATGCAATCTGCGACCGGGCTGCTCGTTCGCCCAGAGCCGGAATTCCGCCGTCTCCTAGGTAGTTCGGTTGACCATAGGTGCCGGTGCAGTCGAATACCGCGTCGGCCTCGACGATTCGCTCCCCTTCTTTGCTCTGAAGCAACAGCCGAAACGGTTCCCGCTGTCGCCTGGGATCATGGTACGGATCGCTGCGCAAACATCCTTGGCGTGCCACTTGCACGACGACCGTTTCAGTGCGAATGCACTCGGCCAAAAGTTCGTGTTGGCACAACGGCAACAGATAGACATCGCGGAATTCGGTGCCGGTGATCAGATCGTTGGCTGCGGGCAACTCGACGGGGAGCCGATTGCTGCGGAGTGTGGCCAATCCCAGGGCGGAAGCGTTCCAGCCAAACGGTGTGAACAAGCGAATGTGGCCCCAACGCTGCACATGCTCGGCCAGTGAACCGCGTTCGTACACGGTCACGTTCAACCCCAGTTTGCGAGCGTACAGAGCGGTTTCGATGCCGATGGGACCTGCCCCGAGT
>CALEEC010000176.1 GCA_937949245.1 uncultured Gemmataceae bacterium
GGTCGGCTTCCAGCATCGGCGAGGGCCAAGACGACTCTTCCAAGCGCTGACGCAAGCGATCTAGGGCGGAAATCCACGCCGGGTTCGCTGGGCCGATCGGTCGCGGTTCGATGCTTTCGCTACCCGGATGCAGCAGTAGCGCTCGCAAGCTGTCACGATACCATTGCGCCAGCGACAGCTCGTTGCTAGGAGACGCCGCCTGGGCCGTGGTATTCATATTCGCCTGTGGAGTCGCTGACGACCGTGACAGCGTGCGCAACTCCTGAAACATCCAAGCAATCACGAAGGCAGCCAAGGCCACGCCGGTAAGTTCGGCCCCCCGCCGATACCGGCACAGCCATTTGCGACAGCGTTCGTTCCAGGTGGGGGGGCGTGCGTGGATCGGTTGGCCTTCGCGCCAGCGGTGCAGATCGTCGGCCAGCGCCGCGGCGCTGGGGTAGCGGTGTTCCGGCTTCTTTTCCAGGCATTTCAAGCAGATGGTTTCCAGATCCCGTGGGATGCCGGGGACGATCGACCGCGGCGAGGCCGGCTCTTGATCGCGGACTTTCTGCAAAGTGTCGATCGGTTGGGCTTCCAAAAACGGCGGTTTGCCGGTCAGCAGGCAATACAAGATCGCTCCAAGGGCGTACACGTCGATGGTGGGGCCGAATTTTTCTCGTTGGCCGGTGGCTTGCTCCGGACTCATGTAACTGGGCGTTCCCAAGATTGAACCGGCCAAGGTCATTCCTTCGCCGATGCCCATCATGCGTGCCAAGCCGAAGTCGGTGATTTTCGGCGTTCCATCGGCCGTCAGCAAGATGTTGGCCGGCTTCAAATCGCGGTGCAGGATGTTTTGCTGATGCGAATGATGTACCCCGCGAGCCACCTGCTCGACGATATGGGCCGCCTGGGCCGCCGGCAGTGGGCCTTGACGGACCCGCTCGGCCAACGAACCGCCCTCGACGAATTCCATGGCGAAAAACAGGTGGCCATCGTGCCAGTCGAGGTCGTAAATCTGCACGATGTTCGGATGCCTTAGCTTACCGACCGCTTCCGCTTCGACCAGGAAGCGAACCCGATCTTCCGGCGTGGCTAGATCTCCGGCCAGGACCATTTTCAAAGCCACCAAGCGATTCAACGACGATTGTCGGGCTTTGTACACCACACCCATCCCGCCGATCCCTAACTGTTCGAGGATGGTATACCCCGGAATGTCGGGAAAACGTGGAGACGCAAGCGGGAGGGATGCCCCTTTTATCGTAGCTCCCAACAACACCGGCTCGGGCAGTGCCCCCAGAGGGACAGCGGCTGCCGAATCGACGACCGTTTTGTCGCCGGGCGACGGCCGCAGTGTCCGCGGTTGCGCCGCTGGCAAAGAGACGATCGGCTCATCGTTTCCCGGACGTGTCGGAGGCTCGCCGGGTGATGCTAGTGGCTCGGCCCCTGCGCGAAGAGGAGGTTCGCCGGGGAGAGCCGGTTGGTCGGCGGAGGGATTCGGATTGACCGTCGATTCCGACATGGGGGCCACCTCGTTAGGGTGCTAGCTAGCTCATTCTATCATCCTTCAGCGAGGTCGGCATCGGGGAAATTGTTCCATCGGCAAAACCACCCGACGACGGGCGTCGTCGGCTCTCAGGATTGTTGCGTGACGATAGGAACCACGGACGCCAGTCCGCGGGTGTTGCGAGAATCACCCGACGACTGGCGTCGTCGGCTTCTAGCAAAACCACCCGACGACGGGCATCGTCGGCTCCCACGTGTAGAGCCGCGATTACTGGGCGGCCGTTCGGCGTTCTTGGATGCAGTACAAATGCGTATCGGTGCGTAGATACAACGCTCCATCGACCGCGGCATACGAGGCCAAGGTGCGCCCTTCGACTTTGTTGCGGGCCAGTTCCTTGAACTGCTTGCCGATCTGTAACACAATGCCGACGCCGGTTTCGTTCTGCACATAAATGCGATCGCCGGCCAGCAGCAACGACGCGGAATATCCGCCTGGCAAGCGTTCTTGATAGTGGATTTTCCCCGTCTTCGCGTCGGCACAGGTGAACAAACCATTGTCGGCCACCATGTAGATTTCGTCGCCGTGCAAGATCATGCTGGGGGTGTGCGGTGCCCCTTTCTTCATCGACCATTGCACATGTGACTGGGTGACATCGCCTTGCCCATCGACGCGAATAGCTAGCACGCTCGCCGTGTCATAGCCGGTAGAGACAAACACCAGGCCATGACCATACACCGGACGCGGAATGATCGAGTAGCCGGTACAATTCACCCGCCAAATTTCTTTGCCGTCTTGGGGCGACAGTGCCACGACGACGTTGCTCCCCATGCTGATGAGTTGTTTTTGGCCTTTCACGTCGATAATCAGGGGAGTGTGGAACGAAAACTTCCGCGGGGCGGTGCTTTGGCGATCGTGCTTCCAGACCAGTTTGCCCGTTGCACGATCCAAAGCGACCACGGCTTGCATATCGCTGCCGTCGATCGAGAAGATCAGCAGTTTGTCGTACAGCACCGGCGTGCCACCGTTGCCATGCACTGGTTTGTAAGGGAACGAACGATTCTTCCAAATCACCGCTCCAGTTTTGGCATCCAGACAAGCGGTGCCTTGATGGCCGAAATGGACGAAGCATTGGCCGGCATCGACGATCGGCGTGGGGCTAGCGTGGCTATTTTTGGAATGAATCCGCGGAGCTGTCGCGCCGTCTTGCTGGAACACTTCGACATTCCAAAGCGTTTTGCCGGTTTCCGCGTCGAGGCACACGGCGCGGAGCGAATAATCTTGCGGGCCTTGCTTCGGCGTGGGGACAGCCGTTGTCAGGTACACTTTCCCCCCGACCACGACCGGCGAAGACCACCCTTCGCCAGCGATCGGTTGTTTCCAGACGACGTTCTTGGTAGAGTCCCATTGCAACGGTAACGGCGCGCCGCGGTAGATTCCTTCGCCGGTCGGACCACGGAATTGGGGCCAATCTTCGGCCCGGACACTGTGGCACACAGCAGCACAAAGCGTGAGGCAGGCAAGCAATCGGTTCATGGTGGTGTCTTGAGGTTGGAACTTGGAATCCTGGGGAGAGGGAGGTTCTCGCAAGAACTCCCCGTGTCCTTGCGAGGAAGGTTCTAGGGGTAACGGTTCGAGATTCTCGCAATAACGCTCCCTTGCCGCGAGGGAACGGCCCTGGAGGTAAAACGGTTCCAGGTTGTTGCAGCAGCCCCTGTCCCTTTAGCGAGGACGGCTTGGGAGGACGATTCCCCAGCGACGACTCTACGGGGAGCGAGTCCACCATATTTTTCAGTAGTAACCGCTGGATGCCCTGCCGACAAGGAGAAACTGGATGATTGCGATTGCTCCGTCGATTTTGGCCGCAGATTTTTCTCGGCTTGGCGAGTTGGTCTACCAAGTCGAGCAAGGAGGGGCCGACCGCGTACATGTCGATGTCATGGACGGCCATTTTGTCCCCAACCTCAGCATGGGGCCAATCGTAGTCCAGGGACTTCGCCCCATCACTCGGCTGCCGCTGGAAGTTCATCTGATGGTGGAGCAACCGGCCAAGTTTGTTGAATCATTCCGCAAAGCGGGTGCGGATACCTTGATTGTGCATCACGAAGTCCTGCCCGACGCCACGCCGTTACTGCGGCACATCCGTTCGCTAGGAGCCAAAGCGGGCTTCGCGATCAACCCCGCGACCCCGGTCGAAGTCGTCGTGCCGTATTTGGAACACATCGACTTGGCTTTGTGCATGACGGTCGTCCCTGGCTTTGGTGGCCAAGCCTATTTGCCGCAGTCGCCGCAACGTATCGCTCGTTTGCGTCAGTTGATCCGCGAAGCGGGGGTGAATATCGATTTGGAAGTCGATGGTGGAATCGACTTGAAGACCGGCCTAGAGTCGGTACGTTGTGGCGCGAACGTATTGGTCGCGGGAACGTCGATTTTCGGCAGTCCTTTGGGAGCGCAAGCCGCGACGCGGCAATTCGTCGAAACCATGGCCCACACCTGAAAGACCGACTTCCCAAGAAGGCTTCACAAAAATGGATGATGGATGAAGAATAGGGCTATGCGTTATCGAGGTCGGCGTGACGAAGGATGGAGGCCATGCGTTATCGAGGTCGGCATTTCGAGAGCGGGCAAGAGTTGGTCGTCACGGTGCAAGCTGGGCAGATCCAAGCCGTTGAGTCATTTGCCGGACAAACTGTCGATGCCCACTTCGATTGGCTAGCCCCGTCGTTGTTGGATGTGCAGATCAACGGTTGCCTGGGGCACGGCTTCACCTCGGCGCGATTGACCGAAGACGACATTCGCTTGGTCGTGGCAGAATGCCTGCGTCACGGCATCGGCCAATTCTGCCCGACGCTGATTACTCAGTCGTTCGAGGTGTTGCAGCATGGCTTTGCCACACTGCGCCGCGCTGTCGAACACGATGCGGAACTGGCCCGCAGGCTGCCTTGTTATCATTTGGAAGGGCCGTATCTGTCCGCGGAAGAGGGTCCCCGCGGGGCGCATCCGTTGGCCCACATCCGCCCCCCCAACTGGGACGAATTCCAACGCCTACAAGAAGCCGCGGGGGGCCGCATCGGCATGGTCACCTTGGCCCCGGAATACGAGCAGGCGTTGACCTTCATCGAACAACTGCGTCGCTGCAACGTCGTGCCGGCGATCGGCCATACTGCAGCCTCCCCCAGCCGGATTCGTGATGCCGTCCAAGCCGGCGCACGCATCAGCACCCACCTAGGCAACGGGGCGCATGCCCTGCTTCCCCGGCACGACAACTACATCTGGGAACAACTGGCTCACGACGACTTATGGGCCAGCCTGATCACCGACGGGCACCATTTGCCGGCCAGCGTGATGCGCTGTATGTTGCGTGTCAAAACGGCCAAGCGCGTCGTGCTGACCTGCGATGCCGGTTCGCTAGCGGGGCTGCCTGCCGGACGTTACCGCGATTGGGAGCAGGAATTCGAGGTACTTGCCGATGGCAAAGTGATCGTGCCGGGCACACCGTTTTTAGCCGGTTCAGGCGTCTTTCTCGATCGTTGTGTCGTTCAAGCAGTGCAATTGGCCGGCGCAACCTGGAACGAGGCTTTGCAAATGGCTACCGTTCGCCCCCGTGAATTGCTCGGGCTACCGCTGCCCCGTCTGCAACCGGGCGAACTGGCCGATATTTGGATAGGGGTGCGTATCGAAGAAAAGAATGTTACGATACAACTTCTGGCGTGAAAGCCACATTTTCATCCGGGGAAGTTACCTTCGAGCACTTGTTGCAGACGTTTCAATAGTTCGTCGGGGCGAAAAGGTTTTTGCAGCAGCAGATCCGTATCCGGTACATTAGCCCGCAAAATTGCCGATTCGGCGTAGCCGGTCATGAATAAGACGGGCAAGTTCGACCGCAACTCTCGCAATCGCTGCGCCAATTCCCAGCCGGTGAGTTCCGGCATCATCATGTCGGTCAACACGACATCGATCGGCGGCGAGTTGCGTACAACGATGCTCAATGCCTCTTTCCCGTCGCAGGCTTCCGTCACACGGTAACCGTTATTCTCCAGAATGTGCTTCAGAAAAGCACGAACGGTATCATCGTCTTCGGCCAACAAGAGAGACAACGGTTGCCGCGCGGGAGGAACAGTACATCCGTTTTGAGCCATAGAAGTTACTCTCGGAATATAACGGACATATCATATTATCACGCTTGGAAATAAGATCAACCTGGCAATTAAATCTGAGATTCATCCACTTTGTGTAGCCAGCTATCTACCTAATTATCCAATAAGCAACTGAAGCTTGGTCATGCTTCGCAGATGAATTTGTCATTTTGATGGGAAAAACCGCCACACTCTTAGGCAAATTTTGCGCCAATTAGCCACTCGTCCATAGGTTGTCCTTCGACCAAGTGTTTCTGGACGAACTCGCAAATTCTTGGGACACATAAATATCACTTTCAGAACACTGGTTATTTTTACAAATTTCAGAAAAAAATTCACCTCATGGCCGTATTCGAGGAACGGAGGCCCTCTACATAACCGCCCCATAGATAGTCAAGAAGAAAATCAAAGATACGGCTGTGAATCAATCCTCCTATTTAATTAAGAGGACAAATTTCTCAGCAAATATTGAGCCAATTAACAATGCAGATTCGGCAGGGGGTTGCGAGCGAAGATCCACTCGTCGATGGGTTGGCCCTCGACCAAGTGTTTCTGGACGAACTCGGGAATTCGCTCTGCGGTCATCGAATGATACCAAGTACCTTCGGGGTAGACTACTAAGATCGGACCATGAGAACAAATTCTCAGGCATTGGACTTTGGTGCGATAACACGCCGTCGGACCGCTGGCCAGAGAAAGATTGCGATTTTTCAGTTCGCGTTTGAGCACTTCCCAAGCGGCTTCGCCTTGCTCGGCGGAGCAGCAGGTGGCGCCAACGCA
>CALEEC010000177.1 GCA_937949245.1 uncultured Gemmataceae bacterium
AGTTGGGCTGAACCCGATCTTCCCGCAGTACCCGCGACCAACCCACGGGCAAATTGGCCCGCAGCGATTTCCAGATGTTTCCGTAATCTTCGGTGACGAAAACATACGGCTGATCGTCATCGGAGCGATGGGCATCGAAGACGACGTAAGCCCGTCCTTCGACAAAAGCCGACGCTTCGATGCTCGACACCCAACGCGGACCCGGAAGGGGAATCTTGGCCGTCACGTTGGTCCAAGTCTTGGCCCCATCGCGAGTCACCCAGACGGCCCCATCGTCGGTGCCGACCCAGAGGACATCGGGATTTTTCGGGGACTCGGCCAAAGCTGTGCCACTGCCGCGCGGGGTTCGGCTAATTTCGGGGGAAATCGCTTGCAGGTTGGCACCACGATTCCACGAGCGGAACACGAAGTTCCCTGCTGCGTAGAAGATGCTCGGATTATGCTGCGACAGCAGAAACGGCGTGTTCCAATTAAAGCGGTAGGAAACCCCTTCGCGGGGTTTGGGGGCGATCCGGGCAATTGCTCCCGAACGCAGATTGCGTCGTGCCATGTTGCCGTCTTGGCTTTCGTAATACACGATGTCGCGATCGGTCGGATCGACTCGGCAAACGAAGCCATCCCCCCAGCCAATGACAATCCAATCTTGGTTGATCGGACCGGTGGCGCGCCGGGTCATCGACGGTCCGCCCCAACTGCCGTTGTCTTGCAGCCCGCCGTAGACCCAGTAAGGATTGCGGTTATCAACCGCTACATGATAGAACTGCCCCAGGGCCATGTGATTGAGATGTTCCCAGCGACCCGCTTTGTCGTAGCTGACGTATACCCCGCCATCGGTGCCGGCCAGTAGATGCCGGCTGTCTTTGGGATTGATCCACAGATCGTGCAAATCGGAGTGGACCCCTTCGTTGAGGTCGATTTTGCGCGGTTTGCCATCGGGACCTGAAACCGCTTCGGTGCGTCGGAAGGTTTTGCCGCCGTCGAGACTGCGATACAACTCGATGCCCAGCACATAGACGACGTTGGCATCGTTCGGATCGACGCGGACGACCGAAAAGTACATCGGTCGCGGATTAAGGCTATTGACGCGGACCCACGATTGGCCCCCATCGTCGGAGCGGAAAACACCCCCCGTCTGAAAGCCATCCGGGCCTTGTTGTTGCTGCACGTTTTCGCGTTGTCCGCCGATGGAACCGGCAAACGGTCGCGGCGGAGGACCACTACGCGGTCGGCCGACGGGGGCCACTTGCAAGGTGACTTCGGTTTCCCGCTTCTGGCCTTCGCGTAAGTAGCCGACCTTCAAGCGGTCGCCCGGCTTGCGTTGGTCACGGATCAACGCCAGGAAGGTTTCGATATTGACTACGTCTTTGCCGTCGATGGTCAACACCACGTCATCGACTTTCAACCCGGCTAACTCGGCGGCTCCTTTGGCCACGACTTCGGTCAGGCGAACGCCTCCTTCGTTGGCTTCTTCCGCAACCACGCCGAAACTCACCGGCCGGGGGGTCTCGTCATTGCGTCGGCCGATGGTCAAGGTCACCTCCAGTTTCTCCTTGCCGCGTAGCACCGTGAGTTTCACTTTCTCCCCAGGTTCCTTGGGGCGTAGTACCTCCAGCAAGCTGTTGTAGTCGGCAATGGCCTTGCCCTCGACGGCAACAATGAGATCGCCGACTTTCAATCCCGCGAGGTCGGCCGGACCTTTGGGAGCGATGGTGGCCAGCTTCGCGCCCCCTTCACCAGTCATGCCGGTGCCCGCGATGCCCAAATATCCCTTCAGCGGAGCCAAACCGTTGCCGACGTTCTCTGTGTCGATAATCGCATAAACAATCCGCGGATCTTTGCGATAATACGACAGGCCAATGCGTCCGGTCTTCACGGTCGGCAACCCTTTGCTCAGTTTAGTGAAGGTTTTGCCCCCATCGGTAGTTTGGTAAATGCCTCCTGCGGGACCGAAGTTGACGGCCGGGCCATACTCATCGACGCCCCCTGGAGGATCGACGCCGCGAAAACTGTCGAACTCGTCGCGTCGGCGTTCCCAAGCCGCGACCAACAGCGTCTCGGGATCTTGCGGATGCATGACTATATCGATGACGCCGGTGCGATCGTCTAAAGCAAGCACCTGCTGCCAGGTCTTCCCCCCGTCGCTGGTCTTGAACAGCCCCCGTTCGCGGTGGGGACCGTACAGCCGACCTAATGCGCCAACGTAAGCAATGTCGGGATTCTTCGGATGCAACACAATCTTGCCGATCTGGAACGACTCCTTAAGGCCGAGGTGCTTCCAGGTCTTCCCGCCATCAGTCGAGCGATAGACCCCATCGCCGTAGGATACCGAGTTCCGCGGATTGGCTTCGCCGGTGCCGACCCAGACATCGTTCGGATTGCTCTGCGACACCGCGACCGCACCGATAGAGACAGTCGTTTCGTGGTCGAATTGATGCTCGAAGGTGCTGCCATTGTTGATGGTCTTGAGCAATCCCCCCGAAGCGGTAGCGACGTAATAGATGGTCGGGTCAGGTTCGTAGACGGCAATCGAGGTGATGCGTCCGCCCATGGTCGCGGGGCCAATGCAGCGCCACTGCAATTTCTGCACCCAATCCCTGGGAAGAGTGCCGGGAATTGGCTCGGTCTTCCCGGCCGGAGGCTGCGTTGGAGCTTGAAGTTTTTCCAACTCCGCTGTCAGTTCCGCGATTTGCCGTTTCAGTTCCGCGATGCGTTGCGCATTGCCGGCAAGCGTGGGCGTGGATGCAGTCACGCCAGAACTGCCATTGCCGGAGGAGGCTTGCTGGGCATACGTCGCCCGGCTCCCGGAGCCGGGGTCCGCCAACTGGAATACACCCAAGACCAGAACGATCAGGCCGTACCATCGCCGAGAGGTCGAATAGTTCCGCATAGATGCCACTCTTGGCCAGATAACTTGGGGGGGAAGGCCACCAGAGCGTGGAGCTTTCTGGCAAGTCTAGCGAAAAGGAAAGATGGATAAAAGAGGTGTTCGCCGGTTCTGTACGAGAGTGAGTTCCGCTGATGCCATATTTGCAGAGCGTCGGCGCGGACCGCTTGCGGCGTGGGGCAGCGTCGGGGGACCAAAAAACTCGGGATTCTGGGCAATTCTTCTCTGGGGATTGGCGAAAAACTGGCTAGGATAACCATAGACGGAACGTGAGGTAGAACTTGAACGTGGCCTGATACCGGAGCGATTCCGTTATGTTCCCCGAGTCTCAACGCCCAACGAGGTTGCCTCCCCAAGGGCCGATACCGCAGGAGCCTTCGGAAAGTGAATTGCCCGAAGGGGTCGAAGCGAGCGAGTCCGAAGTGACACTAACCATCCCTTCCGGGCATCGATCGGATCTTGGGGAACGCGAACGCCGTGCTGCGGCTCTTAATTCCGGTACGTTCCGTGATCCGAATGCGCCGAGGTTTCAGGTGGTTCGTCCGCCGAATGCCGCGGCGATCGTCGGTCCTCTTCCCCCGTGTCCTGTTGCCCCAGCGATGCCCCCGGTTCCGCCTAAGGGGCCCGCGACTCCCGCGGCCCGCTTGAGCACGCCAGCGCCTCCGTCGGCACCGCCCGAAGCCCAGGGCGCCCCCCCGCTGCTGGCCCAACCGGTTCAGCCGATAATCTGTTGGTCCAACGCCGAGGAACCACCGCTGCCGCTGCCTCAGGAAGAGGCGCACCCGTATCGGCCGCTCGCCCGTCCACCGATGGCCCTGCTGTGTATCTTCGACGACGGCCAAACCGAAGGCGAATGGATTCGACTCCGCAGCGAACGGGTGCGTATCGGTCGCACCGAAGGAGATATCTTGATCCCGCACGATCCGGCCATTGCCGACTGCCATGCCGAACTTTCGCGGGTCATCCGTCATGGCCGATATCGCTGGTACTTGACCGATCTGCGCTCGCCGACCGGTACGTTTGTTCGCATCGGCTCCGCCTTGCTGCGCCACGGTCAGGAACTGTTCATCGGTAGCCGACGTTATCGGTTCGAGCATCCGACTCACTCCGCTGCGGCAGAATGGCTAAGTCAAGCTAGTCCCGAAGAGGTCTTGCGTTCTGAGCATCCCAAGCGACGTGCCGTCCAAGTACCGACGTTAATCGAAGTGTTCATGGATGGCCGAGAGGGGATATCGTTCGAGTTAACCCAAGCCGTGCATTGGCTGGGCCGCGATCCGAACCGTTGCGATCTGCTGGTGCCCGATGATCCGTTGCTCAGCCCGAAACACTGCCGCTTGTATCGGAATGCCGATGGAGCATGGTATCTCGATCAAACCCAGACGCTCAACGGTACTTGGCTGCGCATCGGACGAATGGCCATCGATTCGCTGGGCCAATTTCAACTGGGCGAACAACGCTTTTTGTTATGGGTACTATAAATTTCTGCCGCAGCGAAGCTTTTCACGCGATAACTGCTTGGAAGCTGCGCAACCGTCGAGTAAATTAGTGGCATTGTCCATCGGTCCCGATGCATCGAGTTGACCATGAGCAACAATCCCAATCCCACCGACGTACAGTTCTCGTTTCTGTCGCCTCCGCAAGCGCCGGATGAAATCGGGCGGCTGGGCGAATACCGCGTACTGCAACTGCTAGGCGAAGGGTCGATGGGACTGGTCTTTTTGGCCGAGGAAACCCAAATCAAGCGGAAAGTTGCCTTGAAGGTGATGAAGTCCGAACTGGCCATCTACGCCGAGCATCGCGCCCGTTTCCTGCGCGAGGCACGGACGGCGGCTTCGGTCGAACATGAGTACATCATCCCGATTTTCTGCGTCGATGAGGATCATGGCATTCCGTTCATCACCATGCCGTTGCTCAAGGGCGAATCGCTTGACAGTCGCTTGAAACGGCTAACGCTCTTGCCTTTCCCCGAGGTCTTGCGGATCGGTTCGCAGATCGCCGAGGGGTTGGCCGTCGCTCACGATGCTGGGCTGATCCACCGCGACGTCAAGCCGGGGAATATCTGGCTGGAAGCACCTCACGATCGGGTGAAAATCCTCGACTTCGGCTTGGCCCGCTCGTTGGAATCCAACGAAGAACTCACCCGTACCGGTGCCTTGATGGGCACGCCAGCCTATATGTCGCCCGAACAGGCCAGCGGGGAACGCGTCGATTATCGTGCCGACCTGTTCGCGTTGGGCATCGTTTTGTACCAGATGAGTACCGGGGTGCGCCCCTTTAGCGGAAACAGTGCCGTCGCCGTCCTGATGGCCGTCACCAACTCGCAGCCTCCGTCCCCCAAGCTGCGCAACCCGAGTCTACCCAAACCTTTTGCCGATCTGGTCATGCAATTGCTCGACAAAGACCGCGAACGTCGGCCCCGTTCCGGTCACGAGGTCGCGGCCCGGTTGCAACAGATGGTCGGACTGAAAATGCCAACGCGGACGGAATCTTCGATCACGCTCCCGCCGGCGGCCGGCTCCACCATCCCAACGGCCCCCTACACGATCAAAACCATCCCTACCCCGACTCCCCCCACCCCCACGCCCATGCTGCAACCAAAGTCGCTTCCGAACCCCCCTTTGACGCCGACGCCAACGCCGATTCCAGCCATCAGCCGCCCCCCGGTTCCCCCTGCAAAGTCCGCACCTATACCGACTTCCGTCCCGCCCCCTACGCCAGGACGCATCCCCACGCCGCCTTCGGTGCAGATTCCGGTTCAGGTTCCGACGCCGAAACATGCCGCTCCCCCTCAATCTCCAGCGGCCATGCCCCAACCTCAGCCGATGCCAGTACCAGGGGGGAGGCCCACGGCAGCGCCAGCTCCACTAGTTCATCCGCAGTCGGTACATCCACCGTCCACGGTCCCGGCTCCGTCGACTTCATTGCCTTCGCGATCCCCGTTGCAAGCCTATGGCATTTGGGTTATTGCCCTGCTGTTAGGCGTGGTGATTGGCGGGATCGTCTTTCAATGGATCATGCGGGATCGCCCAGGAACCGAACAACGTATTCTCAACGGCAACCCGAGCGGCAACTCGCTCAATAAGCCCCAACTTCCTCGCCAACCCACCGAACCGCGCAAAGTCGATTCAGACCCTCGCCCCTTTGACCTGTGGCAACTCGATCCTGAGCCGAAAACCGTCGAACCGGCCCCCAAGCCGAAAACCATTCCGGCTCCTTGATAAGGCGAGTGAGGCCAACTCGCTAGGTCAACTCGGTCGCAGGCGTTCCAGGTCGGTGAAGAAATGCGGATAGGTCTTGGCAACGCAGGCCGGGTGCCGAATCACCATGCCCGGCACGCGTAGCCCAATGAGAGCCAGACTCATGGCCATGCGGTGATCGTTGTAGGTATCGACGGCCGTGCCGCGCAGTGGTCGCGGAACGATGGTCAAGCCATCGGCACGTTCGACGACCTCGGCACCGAGTCGGCGTAATTCCGTGGCCAGGGCAGACAAGCGATCGGTTTCCTTGTGCCGAATATGACCGACGTTGCGAATGGTCGTCGATCCTTGGGCAAAACACGCGACCACGGCCAGGGTCATGACCGTATCGCTGATGGCGTTCATGTCGATGTCGATGCCCTGCAACGGTCGACCGTGAACGGTGATCCCCGCGTCGCAGCGTTCAACTCGGCATCCCATTTGTTCCAGAGCATCGATAAAGCGGACATCGCCTTGCAAGCTGTGTTCGGTCAACCCGTGTACCGTCAGCCGACCGCCGACAATAGCCGGGATGGCCCAAAAATAACTGGCCGCCGAGGCGTCAGGTTCGATGGTGTAAGCCGACAAGCCCCCCCGTTGTTGGCCCGGCACCCAATAACCGCGCGGCGTTGGTTCTACGCGGAAGCCCCATTGACGCATCATGGCCAGGGTCATATCGACATATGGTTGCGACACCAGTTCGCCGATCAGTTCGATCGTGGTGTCCGCTTGCGCGAGGGGGGCGGCCATCAGCAAGCCGCTGAGAAACTGGCTACTGACCTCGCCGCGAATAGCGACTGTCCCCCCCGCTAAGCCATGGGCTTCGATGCGGACAGGGGGGCAATCCGTGCCCGCTTCACTGATCGCGTGAACGCCCAGTTGCCGCAAAGCGTGCAGCAGATCACCGATGGGCCGTTCCCGCATCCGAGCAATGCCGTCGAGACGATAGCTTCCCTCCCCCAAAGCCACGAACGCGGTGAGAAACCGCATGGTCGTGCCGGAGTTAGCCACGAACAGATCGGCCTGCGTCGCGGGAATCAGCGGGCCGGTCGGTGCCTCGGCCTGGCCCACGACGACTTGATCGCCGTTGACCGCAACACGAATGCCCAAGCGACGCAGCGACTCGAGCATGACGGCGGTATCTTCCGAATGCAACAGTCCCGAAAGGGTGCAACGATGGGTGCGATGACACAACCCCGCCAGCACCAAGGCGCGATTGCTGATGCTTTTCGAGCCGGGGAGGGTGACGGTAGCTTGCACCGGCCCGGCGAACGGGAGCATCGGCCAATCGGGGGGATAGTCGGGCAGCGAAGCGGTCATTCCCAAAGTCCTGCAAGTCGAGCGCCGCTTCACTTCTTGTTCGTCGGCCGCACCATGACGATCGAACCGTTGAAGCCCGGCACGGCCCCGCGGACGACCAGCAGGTGATTTTCCGGGTCAATGCGGACGACCCCCAGATTGCGGATGGTCACCCGCTCGGCCCCGTAACGCCCGGCCCGGCGCAGACCTTTCTTCGGTCGACCACTACCGCGGTTGCTGGCCAACGAACCGGTCGAACCTGCTTGACGATGCACTTTCTTAGCACCGTGCGAGGCCGGCATCCCCTGGAAACCGTGCCGTTTCATCACGCCAGCAGTGCCGCGACCTTTGCTGGTGCCGATCACATCCACCGCTTTGATGTCTT
>CALEEC010000178.1 GCA_937949245.1 uncultured Gemmataceae bacterium
AGTCCGCAGTTGCTACCGGTGCTGACTCACTTCGGCCCCGCTGCTCCGGCTGGGCTGCACTGTCTGGAACACTCGCACTGGGGCGAAAGTTACCTCGGCAACCTTTTCGCGGCCCAGTTCAATCTGCGCAAAGTGTCACGCCATGTTCTTGTGTCTGATGGCTCTACTTACAAGACCATCGATTCGGATTTCCTAGTTTCCGACCATGTCGATTTTCACCCCACGGATGTCCTTGAAGACGCCGATGGTAGCCTGCTGGTGTTCGATACCGGGGGGTGGTACAAGTTGTGCTGTCCGACCTCACAATTGGTCAAACCCGATGTTTACGGTGCGATCTACCGCATTCGCAAAATCGGCACGCCTCGTATCGATGATCCGTGGGGCAAGAAAATTGCTTGGTCCCAACTCGATCTGCGGCAGTTGGCATTGCATCTGCAAGATCCTCGCGTGCCGGTGCGTCATCGTGCCATGACCGAACTGGTACAACGCGGCGACACTGCTTTCTCCTCTCTACTGGCGCAAAAGCCGAACTTAACCCTAGAAGGCGAGGTGCTGTTGTTGTGGACCGCGGTTAGGCTCGGCTCTGCAGAAGCGAAACGCTACATCGAAACCCAATTGGCTGCGCCGATCGAAACGATTCGCCACGCTGCCTTGCATGGGGCCAGTGTGCTGCGTCTCGATGCGAACAAGGTCGTTCCACTTCTGAAAGATCCCTCCCTTGCCATCCGCCGGGCGGCCGCCGAAGCCATCGGCCGAGTCGGCACGAAAGCGCAGGTTTCCGCGGTGCTTGCCGCTTTGGCCGATCCACGCAACGATCGCATTCTGGACCACTCGTTGACCTACGCTCTTTTGGAGATCAATGAACCGTCCGCACTCGATGAAGGAATTCTATCCACGAATCCGAGGGTTCGACGCGCCGCATTGGTAGCCAAACACTATCTGGCCCGAGAGCAATTGCAACCACAACCGGTCTTCGAGGGGTTAGCATCAGATTATCGCCCTTTGAAAGAAACCTGTCTTTGGCTGATTGGTCGCGAATCACGGTGGTCCAATTATTTTGCGGATTATCTCCGTCAACGCTTGACCCGCACTCGGGAGAAAGCCGAAGACGCCGAACTGCTGGAATTGATGATCCGATTCGCCAAGACCCCCGCTGTGCAGCAATTGTTGGCCGAACTGGTTGCGGAAGCATCACGATCCCCCACACCGGCAACTTTGGCATTGCAAGCGATGGCTCGCAGTGGTGTCTCCCAAGTACCGGCGACTTGGTGGAATGCCATCGAATCGGTACTGAAACACCCTCCTGAGGGATTGTTGGGGGAAGCAGTCTCCACGGCGCGTGCGTTGGCCCAAGTGCCGAATATCCCGAGTACCGTCGTCGCGGCTTTGCTGACCATCGGACGCGAACCGAAGCACAATGACCTGATCCGGTTGCAAGCGTTGGCCGCCCTCCCGCCTAGTGCTTTCCCCAGCGACGATTCTTTGTTCCGCTACGTCCTAAGTCGCTTAGACCGAAATCAACCTGTCGCCATTCGTTCGACTTCGGCTGAAGTGTTGGTACGATCAGCCCGCACCACGGAGCAACTGCTGAAGTTGGCCGACACGTTGAAAACCGTCGCTCCTATGGAACTGGGGAAATTACTCGACGTGTTCCCTCGTTCGACCGATGATGCCGTGGGACTAGCCCTAATTACTGCGCTGAACACCCCCGAAGTACGGGCTAGTCTCCGCACCGAGATGATCAAACCTCGTTTGGAGAAATACAGCCCGAAAGTACGCGAAGCAGCAGTCCCCCTGTATACGGCGCTCGACGCGGCCTTGGCCGAGCAACGTAGCAAACTCGAAGCTCTGATGCCTCAGTTGAAAGAGGGCAACATCCGTCGCGGACAGTTGGTGTTCAACAGTCCCAAACTCGCTTGTGCCTCGTGCCACAAGATCGGCTACGTCGGTGGGACTGTGGGACCCGATCTGACGCGGATCGGAGCGATTCGTTCCGATCGCGATTTATTGGAAGCGATCGTCTTCCCCAGCGCCAGTTTTGTGCGGAGTTACGAACCGGTGTTGGTCGTCACCCGCAGTGGTAAACAGTTCAACGGCATCTTGAAGAAAGATGCTCCCGAGGAAGTGATTCTCGCCATCAACGCCACTGATGTCGTCCGCATCCGTCGGGACGAGATCGAAGAGATTTCGCCCGGTGATGTCTCGGTGATGCCTGCGGGTTTGGATCAACAACTTTCCCCACAAGAATTGGCTGACCTGGTCGCGTTCCTTCGCGCATGTCGGTAGGAAGGCTTGCCGTCGATAGCGACGCTGGTTCGTCCGATAGATGGTATTCGGATGGGAAGCGTTCCCTGGAAGCCTGCCGGTGGAATGGAACGCTTTCCCGCTGCCCCGTTATGGCTGCCGAGAGGTGGCCTTCCTTCGAGTATCTCGATGAGAACGCCCTAGTAGCAAAAACCTTACGATTTGGCCGGGGGATGGGATGGCGCGCCGCGAAGCACGATTCGCGTCACTTGGGGGCTGCAGCGAAAACGTAACGGTTCTTTTCCTGCAAGTCCCCGTGAAACGTGCAGGATGGTCGGTCCTTCCTGAAAGACTCCCATGTCGTAACGCCGACCGTACATGCTGGGCACAAAGACCGACCCCAAAAGCGGCAAGCGAATCTGACCACCGTGAACGTGCCCCGACAGCATCAAGCGAACGCCATGACGTTTGCACCAAGGTAAATTGTCCGGCGTATGGCTGAGACAGAGCCGAAAACCGGTTTCGGGACAACCGCGCAGATCCGGCCGAGAGCCGATCCACGGTCCTTGATAGCCGATGACAATCATCGGTTCGCCTCGCACGCGAATTTCACGCCAGTCGTTGTCGAGGTAAAGCATCCCTAGACGTTCCAGGCGTCGGCGGATGCGTTCCATGTCAAACCACGAATCGTGATTGCCCAGAATGGCCAACCCGGCCACTTGCCAGCGCAATCGGCCCAAGATCGGGATCAGCCAACGGTGATGGGTTTCGCTATCGATCAGATCTCCCGTGATGGCCACCAGATCCGGCGTTCCCTCGGCCAAAGCGTGTTCGATGACGCGCTCGTAGTAAGGCCGTGTCGGGGTGCCTCCGAAGTGTAAATCGCTCAGATGCAGGATCGTCAGCCCTTCCCAAGCCGGCGGAAGTTCCGGGATCGCCAAGGTGAGTTCGTGGACCTCGACGTGGAAGCACTCATTGAAAGGAATTCGGGATAACAGGGCAGCCTTGCCGGTTCCCCACAGCGACTGTCCTAGTTCCGCGGCAATGTCGTAGGTGATCCCCTGCTGCGAGACGACCACGGCCGGTTCGGCACGCATCCACCGACGCAGCGTCAGCAGGGGTAACACCAACCACGCAAAAAACTGACATACGACCAAGTACCCCGTCAACCACGGACAGCAGCTAGGACTAGCCGACCAGTACAGCCATTGGGCAATCGTCCCTCCCCCATGCAGTGCGAGAACGATAGGGCCGGCCAAAATGCCCAGCACCGTCAACTTGCGGTAGAAATCGAGCCAGTGGTGATTGATCGGTAGTCCGAACAGGAAATTGGCCAGTGCCATCCAAATGCAGGCATGCCCCACGCCAAAGCCGATCCATACGAGTGCATCGAACCAGCTCATCACGGAAAGATCCCTTATTCCCTGGATAGATCGACCGATCGTCGGCAGGACTCCATCCTTAGAGCCGCTCGATCACGCACCTATTCTGCAATGACCGCTCGATTCAAGCAAGTCCTACCCCTTTGGGACATGCTGCGGCAGTACGCCGATGTAGGGCAAATGCCGGTATTCGTCGTTGAAATCCAGCCCATAGCCGACGACAAAGGCATCGGGAATCTCGAAACCACAGAAATCGGGTTCCAAGGGGATCTGCTGCCGACCGATTTTGCGCAATAAGACTGCCACGCGCAGCGAGGCTGGTTGGAGCGATTGCAAGTAGGCCACCAATTTCGAGAGCGTCTGCGCGGTATCGAGAATGTCATCGATCAACAGCAGATGCCGCCCTTTGACATCGGGGAGCGACTCTGCCGAGATAGTCAGTTGCCCCGGCGATGTAGCGTCCCCCCGATAACTGGAAGCATGGATCAACGCAATTCGTACCGGCAGATCGAGCCGACGAATCAGATCGGCAACGAAGACAATGCACCCCGTCAGCACGCCGACGATCGTGACAGGCTGGCCTTGATAAACCTGGGCGATCTCCCGAGCCAATGCATCGATCCGAGTTTCGATTTGTTCCGCCGAGATAAGCACCTTCATCACGCACCTTCAGTCATAATCGGGAGAGAGAAAAATATTCAATCGAAAAGCAGCGACGGGGAAAAGAAAAATTTGCAGGAATTCTGTGGCCCCGTGGTTTCCAGGGAAGTTCCCACGGCGAAGGCATGGCACGGAAGCGATCGCTGCTGTTGCTCTGCTAGCGAGCGTTGAGGGAACTATTCGATCGTCGAAGCAGTGTGACTGGCGAAGTTCGCAATCGAGTCGATCGTTTCGCAAAACGGTACTTGCGATTCGCGTTTTCGCCAGATATGGTAATGGAACCTACCCTCGATTGTCCTACCAGATATAACCGAGCATGTTATGCGTCAGCTTCGATGGTTTCTAACTTTGGTTCCTCTGTCCGTCGCCGTGCCCCCGGCCGTGGCTGCGGCTCCCGACTTTAACCGTGAGGTTCGCCCGATCCTCGCGGACAAATGTTATCACTGCCATGGTCCCGATGTGGAAAATCGCAAAGCGGGACTGCGTCTCGACACTTCCTCTGGTGCTGCTCGCGTATTGCGTGGAAAGTCTGCCAAGGAAACGGAGTTGGTTCGTCGGATCACCACCACCGATGCCGAAGAGCGGATGCCACCGGCGGACACCAACTTCACGAAACATCTGACGCCCCAAGAAGTGGCTACACTCATCGCCTGGGTCGAAGCAGGGGCCAAATACTCCAAACACTGGGCCTACGAACCGCCGACGCAAGCCCCAGTCCCCATGATTCCCGACCTTCCCCAAGCTTCGCCGATCGATCGGTGGATTCGCGATCGTTTACGCAAAGAAGGACTCCCCGCCAATCCCCGTGCCGACAAAGCTACGTTAATTCGCCGGGTGACGCTCGATTTGATCGGTCTGCCACCCACTTATCAGGAAGTGCAAGCCTTCTTGAATGATCCCTCGCCCAACGCCTACGAGAAGGTGGTCGATCGCTTGCTGGCCTCGCCCCGCTATGGCGAACGGATGGCCTTATTCTGGATGGACCTTGCGCGCTATGGCGATTCGAGTGTTTATCATGCCGATGGACCACGCGATATGTGGGGATGGCGAGATCAGGTGATTCGCGCCTTCAATGCCAACATGCCCTACGATCAATTCACGATTGAACAACTGGCGGGAGATCTCATCCCTAACGCGACGTTCGAGCAGAAGGTTGCCTCGGGGTTCAATCGCAACCACGCCACGACGGACGAAGGAGGCGTGATTCCCGAAGAATTTCGCGTCGATTATGTGGTAGATCGGGTCAAAACCGTGTCCAGCACTTGGTTGGCCATGAGCATGGAGTGTGGCCAATGTCACGATCACAAATATGACCCTATTTCCCAGCGAGAATACTACCAGTTCTACGCCTATTTCAACAACACCAAAGATGCGGGGATGCAGACACGCAATGGCAATGCTGCCCCGATTGTGGAAATCCCCGACCCCGAAGCAGCGAGCAAAATAGAGGCCGCACACAAAGCTCGCCTGGAGACCGTGCGTGAACTGGCCAACCTTATCCAGAAAACGCTGCCGTCGAAGGCTTTTCAAGATTGGCTGGCCCAGCAAAAGGTTCCCGAAGGAACGCCGAGTTGGGATCGCTTGCCGACGTTCTTTTTGCCCTTCGACGAGAAGGAACGCGCCACCGGATTGACCGATTGGTTTGGCTCGGCGGCCGTCGCGGTAACGGGACGCACCCAAGATGCCAAACGTCCTGGGGGAGATGGCATCCAGATGCCTGGGAACGTCCTCTTCCAGTTCGCGGATGGGCCACAAGTGCTGCACAACAAGCCGTTTACATTCTCGGCATGGGTCAAAATCCCCGCAAACGGCGGAGGTTATTTATTGACTCGCATGGAGTCCCCCGAACGCAATTACCGAGGCTTCGACTTTGGCACCGACCACGGCGCTCCGGGCTTCCATCTAATCCATCGCTGGCCCGACGATGCCCTGAAAATTTATGCCAAGAAACCGCTGAAACCCGATACTTGGCATCATGTAGTGATCACCCTAGATGGCACCGGCAAAGCTGCCGGAGCGAAGATTTATGTCGATGGGGAACTTCAGGAAGTCGTCGTACATGCCGACTCTCTGCGCTCCGACAGCATTGCCAACGCCCCACTTCGTCTGGGAGGACGCACCGATGGCGGCGGTTTCAACGGCCAGGTCGATGAATTGGCCTGTTACGATGTCGCTCTCGCACCGCACGAGGTGTCGTTGGCCCGGCACCATCCCGCGAAGCGGTTCTTGGCTATCGCCCCCGAAAAACGATCGCCGCGACACGCCGAACTGCTCGCACAGCACTATTTGCGAACCCAGAATGCGAATTATCAGAATCGCTTGAAAGCGTTGCAGCAAAAATGGGACGCGGAACGTAAAGTAGGTCGCGGGATGACCTCCGTCATGGTCATGGAGGATCTTCCCCCCAACCAGATGCGTAAGACTTATGTGCTGAATCGCGGACAATACGATCAACCTCGCCTCGATCAACCGGTGCAACCGGGAGTGCCGGCCATCCTACCGCCGTTGCCCAAGGACGCCCCAGCGAACCGGCTCGGCTTGGCCCAATGGATCGTTCGTCCCGATCATCCGTTGACGGCACGAGTCGCTGTCAATCGCTTCTGGCAGTTGTTCTTCGGAGAAGGGTTGGTTCGCACCAGTGAAGACTTCGGCCTGCAAGGGGAGGCACCGAGCCACCCCGAGTTGTTGGATTGGCTAGCCGTCGATTTCGTGAAGAACGG
>CALEEC010000179.1 GCA_937949245.1 uncultured Gemmataceae bacterium
GCGGTAGCGTGACGGGGGAAAGTCCGGTTGCTCTTCCCGCAGAATCTTACGGAAAGGAACGGATCATGCGAACGCTGGTAACTTCGATGCACCGATGGACCTGGTTGCTGTGCTGGGGCATCTTGCTGGGGTACGGAGCCACGGCCGCTACTTGGGCTGCGGAACCGCTCAAGCCGGGGAAGGTGACGCTGAAGTCGGCTGGGCCGATCACCTTTGGTCCCGAGGACGTGTTGTTCATCGGTGATCCGAAAGCGGCAACGATTTATGCCGTCCGCACGGGCGAAAAAGAGCCCGCGCCCGCGGTGCCGATTCAAATCGAACAACTTGACACCGCGTTGGCGGGGCTTCTGGGCGTGCCGTCGGCCGATGTGCAAATCAACGATATTGCCGTCTCGCCGATCACGAATCGGGTGTATCTGTCGGTGTCGCGCGGCAAAGGGGCGGACGCGATTCCAGTCATCGTGATTGCCGGGCCACAAGGCAAGCTGTCGCTGTTCTCGCTCGAATCCGAGGTGCCGCATGCCAAGGTGGAACTGAGCAAACCGGTCACCGATGCCAAACGGCGCTCCGAGTCGATCACTAGCATGAAGTATCTCAAGGGCACCTTGTACGTCTCGGGGTTATCCAACGAGGAATTTGCCTCGACCCTCCGCGCCATTCCGTATCCGTTCGCTGGCCAAGGAGCTGCGGCAGGCATTCAGATCTTTCATGGGGCGCATGGAAAATTCGAGACGGCTTCGCCGGTGCGGACGTTCGCTACTGTGGAAATCAACGGCAAAGATGAAATCTTGGCCGCCTACACCTGCACGCCCCTGGTGCGTATCCCTGTCGAGCAACTCAAGGACGGTGCCAAAGTGAAAGGAACCACCGTCGCCGAGTTGGGCAATCGCAATCGCCCCTTGGATATTGTTCCCTACACCAAGGGCGGCAAAGCCTATGCCTTGATGGCCAACAGTGCCCGGGGGGTGATGAAAGTGTCGTTGGAGAATATCGACAAAGTCGAGGCCATCGTGACCAAGATCAACGGCACGGCGGGGCTGAAATACGACACCCTCGCGGAGTTGAAGGGCGTCGAGCAATTGGCCAAACTCGGGGAAGCGCACGTCGTCATGCTCGTGCGTGGTGACAAAGGGTTGGCACTCCAGACGATCGAACTCCCCTGATGAGAGGTTCGATGTCTTGAAGCTGGGATAGTTCCCGATCATGAACGATTCCCTGGATTACGAAGCGAACCTGGAATAGGGTAGTTCCCTCGGCTCAGGGGATACTTCGTGAATCGTGGATGATGGTGGTAGATTGCCTCGTGCATCGAGCTTACGCAGATACTGGGGGAGTCTCTTTACGATGAGCCGAGCAGCGAGGTGGATGGGGCGGTTCGGTGCGTGGGCCATGCTGCTGATATCCTGCGGTTGTCGGCCCATGGGGGCGGAAGTCCCAGTGATTGCCACTGTCGCTGGCACCACGGTGGAATTACGCTATCAAGCCGATCCCGATGCACCGAACCGGGGCGAATGTGTCGTGGACGGGCTGACCACCGAGCAACTGCAACTACTGCGTGATCCTGTCCGAGCGGCCCAGCATTTTCAGTTGTCGATCGATGGACGCACGCCGTTGCCGGGGCATTATCGCGTTGACGCTGGTCAGTTGCGGTTTCGCCCATTGTTTCCTCTGGCGTTTGACCTGGATCATCAAGCGAAGTTCGATTTCGAGTCGCTTCCATTGCCTCATACCGAGCCGTTGCAACGGACGATTCGCATTCCTGCCCCCCAACGCGAACCGACATCGCTGACCGCGATTTATCCTAGCGGGACATCGATTCCCGAGAATGTGTTGAGATTTTACCTGCACTTCAGCGCCCCGATGCGTCAGGGGGAAGTGTATCAGCGGGTACGGCTACTCGATGCGCGGGGGGAGCCGATCGATCTGCCATTTCTCGAAATCGACGAAGAACTTTGGGATGTCAGCAGCACGCGATTGACGTTGTTGATCGATCCTGGGCGAATCAAACGGGGACTGAAACCGCGTGAGGATGTCGGCCCCGTCTTGGAAGCGGGGAAACGCTACACGCTCGAAGTCGATGCCGCGTGGCGAGATGCCTACGGTCGGCCACTACGGCAGGGGATGCGCCGCGAATTTCACGTCGGTCCACCGCTGGATACGCCAATCGATCCGCAGTTGTGGAAGATTCGCGCCCCGCAGCAGTCCGATCAACCGTTGGAAGTGCATTTCGATCGGCCTCTCGATCGCGCGTTGTTGGAACACGAACTGACGGTGCGCTCCAGCACCGGGGTGCAGATTCCTGGCCAAATCGAGGTCGCGGAACACGAACGGCTTTGGCGTTTCCGGCCGCTGGCTCCGTGGTCCCCTGAGGAATATCGGCTGCACCTGGGCGAATCGTTGGAAGACGTGGCCGGCAATCGCCTGGACCGTGCGTTCGATACCGACCTAAGTCGCAGTCCTCCGCCGCGAGCGGTGAGCCGCCAGTGGCCATTCCGGGTGCCCTAATCCAATCCAATGCAGTAAGCAAGCGAACCGGTCGTGCGGCGGTACTGCTGAGGGGTTCTCTCGAAAAGATGGGCCAAGCGCTGGATCTCGGAAGGGGCGAAAGCAATCTCCGTCATGCAGGGGAGAGTTGGGCATGAACCTGCCGTTATTGCAACAACGCGAGATTGAGGCGCAGATCGTTGCTCCGCTGTTCCGGGCCTTCGCGGCCGAGGTGGGGGAAGCCAAGGCACGCGCGATTTTGCAATGCGTGGTAGCCGATTTAGCCCGGCAAAGCGGCTGTCAAGCAGCTCAGAGCGCTGGGGGGAATTCGTTGGCTCATCTGGCGTTGGCCGTCGAGCGTTGGCGTGCCGGCGAAGCCCTGGAGTGGACCGTTCTGAGCCAAACCGACGATCACTTCGAGTTCAACGTCACCCGCTGCCGTTATGCCGAGATGTATCGTCGCTTAGGATTGGAAGACCTGGGAGCGTTGCTGTCCTGCAACCGCGATTTGGCCATGATCGAAGGCTTCAACCCCGATCTGCAACTGACACGCACGCAAACCATCCTGCAAGGGGCAAGTCATTGCGACTTCCGCTTTCATCGACGCCTCGCAGAGCCGACCACGAACCCGTCCCTGCCCCCGACACCCATTCCGCCGGAACCTCGAACCGGTGAGACTGACTCTGGTTCCTAAAGCTCGAACCGATGAGACTAGCTTTCGTTCCCGAATTGAAATCGGTGAGACGGGCCAGGTTCCATGCTCGAACCGAAAGAAGAAAGAACGGTGTCACGTTGCTGAAGCTCGAACCGGGGCGGGGGACATGCTCTAGTTCCTGGGGGGAGGTCCGCTAAAATGGTGTAGGTCGAGTCTACCAAAGCGGTGGATGGGCCAGCGAAAGAGTCGTCGCGAGGGAGCGGGCGGGAAAGCATGTTGCTTCTGAGTTGTTCTCGGTTAAGCCGAGGTTTCGACGCCGAGCCGTTGTTCGTCGATGTCGGCTTTGAACTGCACCTGGGCGATCGGGTGGGCTTGGTGGGGCCGAACGGATGCGGCAAAACGACGTTGATGCGACTGCTCGCCGGAGATGACACTCCCGATAATGGCGAAGTGCGCTTGCATGCGGGGGCACGAATTGCCCTGCTGCGTCAGGTGGCCGAGTTTCCCCCCGGACGTACCCTGTTTGACGAAGCCCGCAGCGCGTTTGCCGAATTGCTGCAAGCTCAAGAGGAACTGGTGCGTGTCGCTGAGCAGTTGGCCGTCGCTACCGATGAGCAGGAACACAAGATCCTGGCCGCGAAGTACGATCGGCTGCACGAACTGTTACGCCATCACGATGCCTACACGCTCGATCACAAGATCGAAGACGTTCTGACCGGCCTAGGCTTCAAGCCGGACGACTACCAACGCGATCTCAACTCTTTCAGCGGTGGCCAACAACGCCGTGTTTTGCTGGCCAAAATTCTGCTGGCCGCCCCTGATGTCATGCTGTTGGATGAACCGAGCAATCACCTCGACATCGATGCCACACGCTGGTTGGAAAACTATCTGGCCCAACAGCCGCAAGGAATGTTGATCGTCAGTCATGATCGCTACTTCCTCAATCGGGTTGCCAACAAGATTTTCGAGTTGCACGCGCAGAAACTGACCGCTTATCCGGGCAACTACTCGGCTTATGTCCGGCTGCGTCAGGAACGCTACGAACTTGCCCTGAAAACCTACGAGGCGCAGCAGGAATACATCGAAAAGCAAGAGGAATACATCCGCCGCGTGCATTACGGTCAATTAGCCCGGCAGGCGCAGTCGCGGAAAAAGGCGTTGGAACGGTTGGAGGTCGTCGAGCGTCCTACGCAGATCGAAGCACCGCGGATGCACTTTGGCGAGGTGGTTCGCAGTGGCGATGTGGTCTTTCATGTCGAGAACCTGAGCAAAGCGTTCGGCGACAAGGTGTTGTTCCGCGATTTGAGCTTTGATCTGAAACGCGGCCAGCGTTTGGGAATCATGGGACCTAATGGTGCCGGTAAAACAACGCTGCTGAAAATTTTGCTGGGTCAGGAGAAACCTACCTCCGGCGAGGTCGAGCAAGGGCACCTAGTCGAGCTGGGGTATCTCGATCAGCATCTGAAGGTCTTGCCGGATGATAAGTCGGTCTTGCGTGCGGTCTGGCCCGAACCCGATCCTTCGTTGACCGAACAACGCATGCGTGATCTATTGGGACGGTTTGGTTTACAGGGCGACGTAGTGGAACAACCGGTGGGCACCCTTAGCGGTGGTCAACGGAGCCGAGCCGCCCTAGCCAAATTGGTGGTTCAGGGAGCCAACGTGTTGGTGTTGGATGAACCCACCAATCATCTCGATATTTGGGCATGTGATGCTCTGGAAGAAGCCGTCAAAGCCTTTGAAGGGACCGTGTTGGTCGTCAGTCACGATCGTGATTTTCTCAATCGGGTGGTCGATCTGCTGATCGTGCTAGATGGCAAAGGCCGAGCGGAAGTGGTGTTCGGCAACTACGACATGTACGAAGCGATCCACGCCTCGCGGGAGGCTGCCGAAGCCGAAGCCGCCAAGAAAGCCGCTGCCAAAGCCGAAAAATCCGCGGCCACCGCTGTAGCGAATTCCGCCGGGGACAATCGATCTAATAAGCCCGCGAAGCGCAAACGCAAATTCCCCTATCGCAAGACGGAAGACATCGAACACGACATCGCCCAAGAAGAAGCGCGGTTGAAACAACTCGAAGAGGCTATCGCTTCCCCAGATCTCTACCGCGATGCCCATAAAGTGAAAGAAACCATGGACTTGTTCGAGGCCACCAAGAAAAAATTGCAAGGACTCTATGAGCATTGGGAAGAAGCCTTGGAACTGAATGGATGATTCTAAACCCGAGTGCTGCATCAGAAATTTGAAGATTCTCCAAAAATCTAGTTGCGATGGCGAAAATACCCGGATAGGATGCCCATAGAACGGAGTAGATTCCTCCCTCCAGGCGAAACGGAAGGTCGCCGAACCGATCTGGTCAAGTAGGTACGACGGCTCCCCCTCGCCTAACGTGAGTAAGCGTTGAGGTCGCTTAAGCATCTCTCCAGCGAAGGAGCGTTTGTGTATGAGTAGCCCTGCAGTGATGATCTCCGCAACGGAAATGATCCGACAAAGTCCCCTGCCGAGCCTTCGCAGTCTCGAGGTCATCGAGAACGACTCGGAAGTAACGCTCTCTGTCTGTGTGAGTAGCTACTACGAAAAACAACTGGCCCAAGAAACAGTAAGACCCGTATTAGGCGAACGCCGACTGCTCAACATGGTTCGTGTGAAACGCTCATGAAACCGAGGTGTCAGGTTCGACGAAACCCGTTGCCCCCTCAGTTATGTTTTGGAGCTGATAATTAGCCAAAGGCGAGTGGATTTCTAACCTTCTGAGCAACCCAGGGAAGAGCTGCCCTGGGTTGTTGTATTGCGCAGAGGTTCCTATGAGCGAATCGTTGGCCCTTCGCGGGCGTTGGTTGTTTCCGGCGGACGGAGAACCGATGGAAAACGCCTGCTTGACGGTGATCGATGGCCGCATTGCCGCGGTAGGGAACAAGCCTCTGCCGGGAGTGCCAGTTTACGATGCGGGCAATGTCGCGATTTTGCCCGGTTTCGTGAATGCGCACACCCATTTGGATTTGACGGGAATGGCTGGCCTGGCTCCGCCGACCTCTGATTTTCCAAGATGGTTACGCCAGGTGATTGCTTATCGACGCCAGCGTTCGGCACCGACTGTTCGTGCCGATGTGGAACGGGGCTTACGCCTGTCGCTGGCCTGCGGTGTGACCACCTTGGGCGATGTCACCGTCGCCGGGGCGAGTGAAGGCGTTTTGCGATCGGCACCAATGCGTTCGGTAATCTTTCACGAAATCCTCGGTCTGCCCAAGGCGAATGCCGCGCGAGCATGGTCGGAATGGGTTTATAGGCTTCGGCTGGTTTCCCCGCAGGGCGGGTGTCGCATCGGAGTCAGTCCACATGCACCGTACAGCGTCCGGCACACGTTATTTGCCGCAGCGGCGCGGTGGGCCGTTGCGAACGCTGCCCCTGTCTGCGTCCACCTTGCCGAGAGCCAAGCCGAAATGGAACTGGTGCAAAGTCGGACCGGGCCGTTCATCGACTTTCTGCAATCGCTGGGGGTGTACGATCCGGGGGGCATCGTGGAGAGTGTGCCTCAGCTCGGGGCGATGTTCCACGGTGTAAACCCCATGGTATGGGTGCATGGCAACTATCTCGAGCCAAATTTGCATGCTGCGATGATGAGACGATCCGGGGCGACGATCAT
>CALEEC010000180.1 GCA_937949245.1 uncultured Gemmataceae bacterium
CCGAATCCGAAGTGGGTTCACCCTGATCGAATTGCTCGTCGTCATCGCCATCATCGCCATTTTGATTGGTCTGCTGTTACCGGCGGTGCAAAAAGTCCGCGAAGCGGCAGCACGGACCACCTGTGCGAACAATCTCAAACAACTGGGCTTGGCGACGCACTCGCTCAATGATGCTTTGAACACTTTGCCACCGATGTCGGCTCCGTGTGCGGATAATTCTGTTGCCGCCTGCTACACGCCCGACACCTCGCCATTCGGCCGGCACAACTACACCATGTTCCACTTTCTGCTGCCTTATATTGAACAAGACGCCCTCTACCGTCTGCTCAATCCTTCGGCTTATGCAGGGGGACATCACAACCGCGTGATCAAGACGTTCCTCTGCCCCTCGGATCCGTCGATTTCCAACGGCATGAACACGACGCAGCACGGCGGAGCGATGTACTGGGCGGCCAGTTGCTACGGCGGGAACAACTATGTTTTCGGTGATCCTCCCGGCAACCGGACCTTCACGCTGGGCCGGAAGGACATGATCTCCAGCGTGCCCGATGGTCTGTCCAACACCGTGTTCTACGCGGAATTGTACGGCACCTGCGGTAACGGTGGAAACCTACACGGCAGCAGCACTTGGGGCAGCCTGTGGGCCGATGCTAATAGTGTCTGGCGTCCCGGCTTTAACCTTGGAGCCGGCAAAAATGGCTTTGGACTAGCTGGTTATCCGCCCTCGCCGATGTTCCAAGTGCAGCCGCATTACTTCAACAACTGCAATCCGCTAGTGCCGCAAAGCGCTCATACCGGCGGGATCAATGTATGCTTGGGGGATGGTGGCGTTCGCTTCCTGTCCAGGAACTTGGACCCCACGACTTGGGCTAGGGCGGCCGATCCCCGCGACGGTAATCCCCTGGGAAGCGGCTGGTAAACCACAGATAGGACGTATCATGCGAACGACATTCTTGACGATGGCTTTGCTTGGGATCTTGGGCTGTGGCGATTCGGTCAAACAACCGGATTTCCCCGACTTGCACCCCGTCAAAGGGGTAGTCAAGCTCGGGGGACAGCCGGTCAAGGGAGGAGCCGTGCAGTTCATCCCCGAACCGGATCGCCCCGAGTTCCTGATCAATTCCGAGGTCGGCACCGATGGCACCTTCACCTTGTCCACCGTCCGAACCACGGACAACAAAGGAGAACGTCGTCCCGGAGCGCCGGCGGGGAATTATCGCGTAACTTATACGCCGATGATGACCGAACAAGCAGCGGGAGCGATCATCGAACCGATCACGACAACGCAGGTGTTGACGGTGGCCACGGGGCCGAATGACCTCACCATCGACCTTCCCGCCAAGAAGAAGTGACCAGAGCGAGCGAGTTTGACTGATTCCTAGGCTTTGCTTCTTCGGATCTGCTGACACCCCCAAGCCGCAGAAGAAACCTTTGAGGAGATCTTCTGCGGCTGGTAATTTTTGCGGGGGCCAAGCCAGTGGCATCAGAAAGGGATCTCCAGAGATCTAGCGAGGCCGTTTGCCGGTGTGGCGTAGCACTTCGTGGCGAATCTGATTCAGTTTGGCCCACTGCACCAAGGCTTCGCGGGGCAAGGTTCCGCTGTCGTCGTACACTTCGATCAACAATCCCTCGAAAGTTGGCGTACCGGCTTGGCGCAGGCTCTGGATACGTTGCTTCAATGTCCCAAGAGTGTAGCCTTTGCGTTCGGCTTCGATCACATAGAACTGTTCGGACAAGCCCTCGTAAGGTTCGTCGAGGACCAGCACCCGCAACCAATTTTCGCGGATTTTTCCTGCGTCGGGCACGGGGGGCAGCACGGGCTTAGGATCGGGTTTCGGCTCGGAGGTAGAGGCGACTTTCGAGGACGGCTGCTGTTCCTGCGGGAGTTCCGATTTTGTCTCTGTCGTCGAACTGTTGGTGCCGTGAGACTGGCTTCCACCGGGATGGAACAAGCCGCTTCCCACTCCCGAGCCGAACACGATCAGTCCAACGAGGATAGCCGACAACACTCCTCCCAGGTTCCGCATGATGTACAGCAGTTTGGGGGGCATCTCTTTATTCGCGGCTAATTTACTGGCCCAACGCACGCTGTAATGCGTTCCTAACGAACCGAACAAGAACGCTCCGCCGATGGCCGACAGATTGACGATCATTTGGCCGATCTTAGCCGCGAAACTATCACTCAGGTCGCTTAGCACAATCATGGCAAGCCCTCGGGAGAGCCTTAAGGTTCGGTGCGGCCCAGGGGATTATCGAAGCTGTAGTTATGACCGGCAAACCACCGACGATATTGTTCTATCTGCTCTTCATTCGGTTTGCCCGAAAATTGTCGCGGCAGCAGGATTAAAAAATATGCCCGACGACTGCCGACTTGCCGCAGGTGCCGTTGAATCACTCGGCGAGCCTCTTCCATCGTGGTGATGTCCTGCCGTTGGCCTTCGTCGTCGAAGGTGAACAGTCTGCCGGTGCGTGGATCGATGTCGAATACGCGAACGCTGACTGGTTCGCGGAGTTCGGCTTGCAAGCGGTCGACCTCCCGTTGGCTTTGTCGCAATTGGAGTTGCAACCGCTCCAGGTCACTGCGTGGAGTCGAAGGATCGCTGCTGCGGTGTTCGTGTTCTCGAGATACCGAAGATGCCAAAGGGGCTTCCCGTTCGCTGGGCAGGTCGATTGCAGAAGCGTCAGGATCGGGCTGACTGACGTAG
>CALEEC010000181.1 GCA_937949245.1 uncultured Gemmataceae bacterium
CGATTACTTTCGCCAGAAACTTGGGACAGCCGACCCGCAGCCGACGCAACTTACGACTCGCCTGTTGCGCTCGTACATGGCTTGGCTGACCGAGCAAGGCTATGCCCGCACCACGATTGCTCGCCGTCTGGCCGCGGTGCGTGCTTGGTGTCGCTATTTGTGCCGGGAAGGAATTCTCACCGAAGGGAACCCCGCCGATGGTCTACGCGGGCCGCGGCAAGAGAAAAAACTTCCCCACTTCCTGAGCCATGCCGACATCGAACGCTTACTGGCCGCCCCGAATCCCGCGGAGCCTTTGGGGGCAAGGGATCAGGCTATTTTGGAAACCCTTTATTCCGCCGGGCTGCGGGTCAGCGAATTGTGCGGTCTGAATCTCGACGATCTGAACCTCGCCGAGGGCATCGTGATCGTTCGCGGCAAAGGCCGACGCGAACGCTTGGCCATGCTCGGGCACAAAGCTCTCGTCGCACTGCAACATTGGCTCGTCGAACGCGAAACGCTATTGACCCCGCAGAACAAGGCAGTATCTGCGGTGTTCTTGAACAAAAACGGTGGTCGGCTCACGGTGCGTAGTGTGGGCCGACTGTTGGAAAAATACTTGGCTCAAGTGGGGCTAGATCCGCGAACTAGCCCGCATACACTGCGGCATTCGTTCGCCACCCACCTACTCGACGCTGGGGCAGACATCCGCGGTGTCCAAGAACTTCTGGGCCATCGCAACTTGACGACTACCCAGATTTACACCCATGTGACGACGCAACGTTTGCAAGACAGTTATCACAAGGCACACCCGCGAGCCTGACACTGACACCTAAGTCTACCAGAGAGCGAAAAAGCACATTGGCGCGTTGGATTCTTGATGTTTGTGAAACAGCGACCACGAGACATTACCCGCGAGCCTGGTATTTCAGGCTTGCTTAAGAGCGACCATAAGGCACACCCGCGAGCCTGATTTTCGTTCGTTTACCAGGGGCACTGATATGATCTGGACTTCACGACTATTCACATCGAACCTATGGTATCTGGTGTTGCTGCTGGCCATACCGTTGTTCACCAACGAAGGGCGAGCCGGTGAAACAGTACGTTGGCGAACCGACTACAACGCCGCCCGCAAGGAAGCAACCGAGAAAGCCCGACCACTCTTTCTCGATTTTGGCACGGAAGATTGCTTTCATTGCCGTCGGCTAGACGCCAGTACCTTCCGCGATCCGACGATCGTGAGTTTGCTCAACGAACGCTTTGTGCCCCTGAAAATTGATGGCAACCGCGAACCTGCTCTGGTCCAGATGCTTCGGATCAATGCCTATCCGACGCTGATTTTGGCTTCTTCCGATGGAAAAATTCTCGGCGTCATCGAGGGCTATATGGAGGCTCCGCGGTTGCTAGAGCAATTACAGCGTGCCTTGGCTACCTCGGCTCCCGATTGGATGGTGCGAGATTTTCATGAAGCCTCGAAGTCGATCGCCGCGGCCGATTATGCCCGGGCGGTGTCCCTGCTGAAAAACATTGTCGAGGATGGCAAAGATCGCCCGGTGCAACTGAAAGCTCGCCAAGTGCTCCTGGACATCGAACAGCAAGCCACTGCTCGTCTAGCGAAAGTCAAGCAGATGGAAGATCAGGGCCAATCGGCCGAGGCACTGGATCAGTTGACCAACCTGCTGAAGAACTACGCTGGTACTCAGGCCGCCGCCGAGGGAGCGAAATTGCTCACGAGTCTGGCCGACAAGCCGGCTGTCCGCGAAAGCCAACGGCAGTTGCGTGCCCGCGAACTGCTTGCCTTGGCTCGCGAAGAGTATCGACGCAGCGACTATGGTCGTTGCCTCGAACACTGCGAAACGCTGATCGCTGCCTACAAAGACCTCCCCGAGGGGAAAGAGGGAGATTCCCTCGCCACGGAGATTCAGAACAGCCCTGAGAAGATGGCTATTGTTTGCGATCACCTCAACGAACGTCTGGCCAAACACTACACTACTTTGGCCGACACTTGGATGAAGAAGGGCCAACCGCTGCAAGCGCAGTTGTGCTTGGAGAAAGTGTTGAAGCACTCGCCGAATTCGCCGCAGGCACAGCTGGCGCAAGTTCGTTTAGCACAATTGCAAGGCAAACCCGCCACTCAGCAAGCAACGTTTCAGAAAGAGTGAGTCGTCTTCGTGTGTGACGGCTAGCGTTCTAATTCCGCCGCCGGACGGGGATACGGTTTTCCGAGCGGCGGGCGTAAGCCTGCCGTACCTGCTTAGATGCTGTAAAACGCCTGGATGCATCACGGCAAGGCGCTGACAAGGCGAAGTGTAGACACGGGGCGAGGTGCTAACACGGCGGGCTAATGCCTGCCGTTCGGGGCAGGGGGTGCAAGCTCCACCCCCCAGCGGTGTCGATCACGCATGCGGCATTCACGGAGCTAGGCGCGTCAGTTGCCAACCAGATGTGGACCAATCCAAACGTCCCCGGCGATGCCGACCCGCATGCAAGTGCAGCACATCCATCCGCGTGAACGTACACACGACCACCCCGAACCGCTGGAACGCCAACTCGTTGTCGGTGTCGAGCGTCAGCGGCAAATCCCGTAAAGGTTCTTCGGTCGCGAGTACCTCTCCCGGCGCTTCGTCGGCGGCGTAGCAAGCTCGGCTGTCGGGGCGGCTCCGTTCCCACAGCGACCGCACCCACGCATCGCCCTTGCGCACCTCCGCTAAGGCCGGGATGCGTAGCTGCACGCGACTGACCGGATCATACATCAGCAACGTCACCCGCGGTTGGGCTTCAAGGGCTTGCACCTTCGGGCTACGCAGATCGGTGTGAAACCGCAACGTGCGTGCTGCGGCATCCCACCCCCGCAATACCACGACACGAGCATCGGGCCAACCTTCGGCATTCAGCGTTGCTACTGTCATCAGATGGTACGCATGCCGATTCATGGCTACGCCTTGGTGCAACATCTCCGACACGAACGCGAACAACGGTTCCGCAGACGAAAAATCGGGTACGGGGCGATCGACTATGTGCGTATTCATCCGTTCCAGCAGGATCTTGCAAAAACCTTTCGCCGAACTGACTGATGAGGATGCCCCCAAGCAGTACGGCCAAATCATTCTACCGAAAACCGACCCAGCAAAGCGATCGGCAAGCACAACCGCGTCGTTACGTTGGCATTCCCCATGCATGGAGGATAGCTGCTTAGCCATCCCGACCGCGTCGTTGTGCCGTCAGCCCACCGCCTTGGGATAGCTGCTTAGCCATCCCGACCGCGTCCTGGCATCGGCATCACCACCGCAGGGGGAACTACCTAGCCATCATAACCGCGTCACTGCATTGCATACTAACGCAAACGACGCGGGAAAGGGGAAATGATTTTGCCCCATCGTCTCCCCCTTCCGCGTCGTCCCCAATTGCCGGCAGCAGCTTGCGTCATTCGCCATGGCCGGCAGAAACGCGTGTTCGGTCGATCCTTCCTCCGACGCTGGCGATTAACCCACGAACACTCCGCCGAAGACGTTTTGCTGCATGGCGAAGAATTCGTCGAGCACTTCCAAATCGCTGAAGCGTCGGATGCGGACTTGCGAGCTTCCCGGACCGGTCCCCGTGAGAATCTCGGCGCTGCCGTCCCCGTCGATGTCTTGCGTACCGACGCGGACTCCGCCGGTGAAGCTCAGGTCGTAGGCCATGAATTCCTTCAGGGATTGACCGTTCATCGCGAAGACCTTGACATGTGGGTCACCACCTTGGCCGGGGCCCGTGATGATCTCCGCGATACCATCGCCGTTGACGTCTCCCGCGGTCAAGGTCAAGCCGGTTCGCAAGTTGGCATCGTAAGCGAAGAACGCGGCCAGCGCTTGATACGTCTGCCCATCGAAAATCTTCACCAGCGGCCCACCGCCGTGGCCGGCTCCGGTGATGATCTCGGCCTGGCCGTCGCCGTTGACATCGCCCACCGCGACTTGCACTCCCCCGCGGAAACTCGGTTCAAAGGCGAAGAATCCACCGATGGGTTGCAACGTCTTGCCGTCGAGAACCACGACGTGCGGCCCGCCTCCGACCCCGGCTCCGGTGACGATGTCGGCCACGCCGTCACCGTTGACATCACCGGTCGCGACGTACAGTCCCCCGCGGAAGCTCGGGTCGTACACGAAGAAGTCGTGCAGCACTTTGCCGAACTGGCCATCGAAGATCCGCAACCGCGGTCCACCTCCCGGCCCAGCCACGGCAATGATTTCCGGGACACCGTCGCCGTTGAGGTCCGCTTGAGTGGTACGGACACCCCCAGTGAAGCTTTCTTCAAAGGCCAGGAACCGCAGCACCTCCCCACCGGTGGCGAAGTCGAAGACGCGAATCGTCGGCAAACTCCCGGCATCCGCCGAAGTGATGACGTAAGCCGGGATCAACGGATTGCCCGTCATCACTTGGAACGTCGGGTCCAGACGCAGGTTGGTCATGGTCTGAGCCGCGAGGTTCCAACCGTTGGTCGTCGTCAGGAAGTCGCTCTTGTTGATCTCGCTGGCCGAGCGTACCCGGATTTCGCCGAAGTTGAACGGCCCACGGATCGGGAACGGATTCAAGACCACGTTGCTGAACACGTCATTGCCGACGATGACGGTGTACGGCGGGTTCGGGTCGCCGTTTTGCTCTAAACCATCGAGATAGCCCGGTGGCACCGACACTTGGGTAATCGTGTAGACGCCCGGCGGGATGATGAGCCATTCATAACGGCCATCGATCCCCGTGATGCGTACCAGTCCGCCCGGCACGTCGGCTTCCGTCAGCGGGCGTTCCAGCGGCGTACCGGCAAAAGCGATCCCCGAGATACGGATCACCGAACCGGCAATCGGCGTTTCTCCCGGATCGAAAATGCCGTTGAGGTTTTCATCGACGTAGACGTAACCGAACGGGTCCGCCGGGGGATTCTCGCCGAAGTTGTATTCGACCCCTTGTCCTCCTGCCGGCAAGTTCAGGTCAAGCCGATCGTTCGACACGACACCACCGAAGTTACCGACCGAGTCCAGCCCATCGTAATAGAAGCCTCGCGGCGTCGCTTCCAAGATGGTGTAACTGCCAGCCAGCAAGCCGTCGAAGAGGTAGAAACCGTTGGCATCGGTGGTCGTGGTCCGCGTGATGCTGTTGCCGTGGGCATCGGTGCCTGTCAGGGTGATGGTGACGCCACCAATGCCCGTCTCTCCCTGAGCGGGATTGCGGATGCCATCGACTGAGTAATCGCGATAAACATAGCCGCTGACACTGGCCAGTGTCTCCCCGAAGTTGATGCCACTGACACCCGTCGGAGGCACATTCACCGGAATCAGGTTGGGCGTGCTGGAACCGTAAGCCAGCGGTTGCACCTGCTCGACCAGGTAATTGCCCGGCGGGAAGCCTTGGAACAGATACTTGCCATCGGGACCGGTGACTGTAGTCAGCAGCACATTCCCGGCCAAGTCGAGCAAGCGAATGGTGACGCCCGGCAGACCGGGTTCGTTCGGATCTTGCACACCATCACGGTCCAGATCGACGAAGACCGTGCCGCTGATCTTCCCGCCCAACTCGCCGAAGTTGTAGTGGACGCCATTGACGCCCGGCGGAATGGAGATGGCCGAGATAACATCGTTCCCCGCGATTCCGCCCAGCGAGCCGGCCGCGTCTTTGCCATCGGCGTAGCCTGCCGGTTGCGTTTGCGTCAGCACATAGGTTCCGGCCGAGATGTTCGTGAACAGGTAGTTGCCGTTGGCATCGGTCACGGTCGTCTTGGTGACGGGTTGACCGTTGGCATCGGTGCCGGTGAGCGTGATGGTCACGCCCGCAATCCCCGGTTCGCCCGGATCGACCAGACCGTTGTTGTTGTCGTCCCGCCAGACTTTGCCGGCGATGCTCGACGGTTGCAGTTCACCGAAGTCGTAGTGGACTGCATCGACTCCCGCGGGCAACGGAATCTGCGACAGCACATCGTTGCCCAAGATGCCACCCACGCTGCCGACCTTGTCCAACCCGTCGAGGAAGCCCGCCGGTTGACTGGCCTCGGTGACCGTGTAGGTGCCGGCCAACAGCAGCGGGAAGGTGTAGTTGCCGTTGACGTCGGTGAATACGGTCAGGTTAACCGGGTTGTTCAGCACGTCGGTGCCGGTCAAGACGATGGGCACTCCCGCGATCCCCGGTTCGCCCGGATCGCGGACGCCATTGTTGTTCAGATCGTCGTAGACCGAACCGCTGATGCTGGCCAGCGTGTCGCCGAAGTCCAGGCCGTCGAGCGTCTTGTTGGCCGGCAGCGTGATCTTGCCCAGCTTGTCCGGCGTACTGGAACCATAGCCCACCGGATAGATTTCCTGCACGAAGTAATCGCCTGCCGGCAGGCCGACGAATTCATAGGAGCCATCGGCGGCCGTCTTGGTGGTGGCGATCACGTTGCCCTTGCTATCGAGCAATTGCACCAGGATGCCGGCCAGTCCCGACTCGCCCGGATCGAGTTTGCCATCCTTGTCGAGGTCGAGGAAGACCGTCCCCTGGAGCGCCGATCCCAATTCGCCGAAGTTGTAGCCTGTCAGATCGACACCGGCTCCCACCGGGATATTCTCGATCTTGTCATTGGTCAGCAACGCCCCCCCCGCGGAACCGATGCTTTCCTTGCCGTCAGCGAAACCGGTCGGTTGCACCGGTTGGACGACGAAGTACTTGCCTTCGGGCAGTCCGGTGAACAGATACGACCCATCCGCCATCGTCGTCGTGGTGGCAAACAGCGTATTGGTGTTGGCATCCCACAATTCGATGGTCACACCGGCAATCCCCGGCTCGTTCGCCTGATGCACGCTATCGTTGTTCAGATCGACATACACCTTGCCGGCCAAGGTCGATAGCGTTTCGCCGAAGTTTTGTTGGGTCAGCCCCCCCAGCGGAACCACGACCGAGGTTAGCTTATTTGGCGTACTCGAACCGTAGCCGGTCGGTTGCACCTGCTGAATCTGATACTCGCCGGGGAAGATGTCCAGGAAGCTGTAGCTGCCATCGGGGTTGGTGACGGTCGTGGCGATGACCACCCCGTTTTTGTCCAACAATTCGATGGTGACGCCACCGATGCCTTTTTCGCCTCCGTCGAGGTTGGCGTTCTTGTTGGAATCGTAGTAGACGATGCCGGTGACGAAGGTCTTGCCCGGCGACAGCACCGGAGGAAGTTCACCGAAGTTGTAGTTAACCCCCTTGGCTCCCGCAGCGACGACGATACCGCTGACCGTGTCGGCCCCCAAGGTTCCTCCCAACGATCCGACCGCATCTAGACCATCAGCATACGGGCTGGGCTGCGTCTCGCTAATGGTGTAGGTGCCCGAAAGCAGATTGTCGAACCCATAGTTGCCATTGCTGTCGGTGGTCGTAGTCAGTGTCACCGGATTGCCGTTGGCATCGGTGCCTGTGAGCGTGACGATGGTTCCCGCAATCCCCGGCTCGCCGGGGTCGATCACGCCGTCGTTGTCCAGATCGACGAAGACTTTCCCCGCCAGGCTAGCCAAGGTATCGCCGAAGTTTTGATTGGTCAGCCCCGTCGAGGGGACCGACACACTCAGGACATTGGGCGTACTATCGCCATAGCCGGTCGGCGTCAGTTCAACGATCTTGTTGTTGCCCGGCGTGATGTTCGAGAACAGGTAGCTGCCGTCAGGATTGGTAGTCGTGGTGGCTAGCACCTTCCCCGAAGGATCTTGCAATTGGATCGTGACTCCGCCGATGCCTTTCTCGCCCGGATCGAGCTTGCCGTCTTGGTCGGCATCGAGCCATACCGTACCGCTGACGAACGTCTTACCCGGTGCGACCGTGGGCAGATATTCGCCGAAGTTGTAATTGGTCCCCTTCTGGCCGGCCCCCAACGCAATGGCCGTCATCTGATCGTTGACGGGATTCAAGCCGCCCAGCGAGCCGATCGTTTCTAAACCGTCGTCGTAGCCGATGGGTTGAGTTTCCAACACGATGTAGGTGCCGGCCAACAGATTATCGAACAGATACTTGCCGTTGGCGTCGGTGATCGTGGTGAAAGCGACGGCCTTGCCGTTGGCATCGATGCCGGTCAAGGTGATCGTCACCCCCGAGATCGGTGCTTCTCCTATGTCGAACGTGCCGTTCTTGTTGGCATCGACATAGACCACCCCAGCGATGCTGCCGAGCGTCTCGCCGAAGTTCTGATTGGTCAATCCCGTCGGTGGGACCGTGACCGAGGTTAGCTTATTGGGCGTACTCGAACCGTAGCCGTTGGGCTGGACTTGCTCGACACTGTAGGTTCCCGGAGCCAGGTTGGGGAACGCGTAAGTGCCATCCCCGGCCGTGACCGTGCTAGCGACCAAGTTGCCCTTGCTATCGTACAGATGGATCGTCACCCCTCCGAGGCCTGGTTCGCCCGGATCGAGGACGCCGTCCTGATCTTGATCGTGCCAGACCTTGCCTGAGAGGAAAGCCAACGGCGGAGTCAGTTCGCCGAAGTTGTTGCCGGTGCTGTTGCCCCCCGCGGGCAGTGTCACCACGATCTGATCCACTCCGCCCAGCACCGCGCCCAGTCCGGGAGTGTTCGTCCCTTGGTTCAAGCCACTGGGTTGCGTTTCGACGACCTTGTAGTTGCCCGCCGGCAGATTCTCGAACAGATAGTTGCCCGCCAGGTCGGTGAACACCACATACGGCAGGCCGGTCAACGGGTTCAGCACGGGATTGCCGAGGTTGTCTAAGAGCGCGACCTGCACTCCGCTCAGCGGCGTGTCGGCACCGGTGAGCGAACCCGACTGGTCGTTGTCCAGGTAGACCGTGCCCGAGATCTTGCCGGGCAGTTCGCCGAAGTTGTTGGCCGTCGAACCGGCCGCGGGGAGGCTGGTAATTGTGATGACGTTGCTGGCGTTCTCGATGCCGTTGGCGTACTGCGTCGGTTGCGTCTCGGTGATGGTGTACGACGCCCCAGTGGTCGGTCCCGTGAACAGGTAGTTGCCGAACGCATCGGTAACCACGGTTCCACCGCCGGGGCCGGTCAAGGTGATGGTCACCCCAGCAATGCCCGGTTCGCCTGGATCTTGCACCCCGTTGTTGTTGCTGTCGAGGTACACCGTCCCCGCGATGAACGGACTGAAACTGTCTAGCCCTTCACCGAAGTTGTAGTTGATCCCCTGGACGGCCGTCCCCAAAACGATCCCGCTGATGACGTCATTGGTGCTGACCGTACCGATGGGGATGCCGTTGATGGTGCCTACCGCTTCATCCAGATCGATGAAATCACTGGGTTGCGTCTGCGTGATGGTATAACCGGTCAGGTCGGAGATCGGCAGATTGCTGAAGACGTACTTGCCGGTTGCGTCGGTCGTAGTCGAAAGAACTATCGGATTGCCGGTCGCGTCGGTTCCCGTCAAGGTCAACAGCACTCCCGAGATCGGCAGTTCGCCCGGATCGAACTGATTGTTATAATTGGCATCGACATAGACGTAACCGCTGATTTCGCTCAGCGCCTCGCCGAAGTTCCGATCGACAATCGGCGAAGTACTGACGGTGATCGGTCGTGTGTTCGGCACAAACGGTCCGACCGGCGTTTCGCCATAGTTCAGCGGCTGAATCTCGACGATGCTGTACTTGCCCGGAGCGACGTTCGGGAACTGGTAGTTGCCGTTGATGTCGGTCGTGGTCGTGGCGACGACATTCCCTTGGTCATCGACCAGTTGAATCGTGACTCCGGGGATCCCCTTGTCTCCGCTGTCGATCAGGCCGTCTTGGTTGACATCGAGGAAGACCTTGCCACTGACGGGCACTCCCACTTCGCCGAAGTTGTAGTTCTTGGCGTGGACCCCAGCGCCGAGGTTGATGCCGCCGATGACATCATTGGTGGTCGTAACGCCTCCCGCGGTGCCGACGGTTTCCGCACCGTCGTTGTAGTTGGTCGGCTGCGTTTCGGTGACGACGTAGAAGCCAGCCTTCAGATCGGCAAACTGGTAGTTGCCGTCGGCATCGGTCGTGGTCGTCAGCGTCACCGGGTTGCCATCGACATCGGTGCCGGTTAACGTGACGGTCACCCCCGCGATGCCTTTCTCGCCGACGTCCAGCACGCCGTTCTTGTTGGCATCGAAGTAGACCG
>CALEEC010000182.1 GCA_937949245.1 uncultured Gemmataceae bacterium
ACACATCAAAGATTGTTCAGGAGGCTGAGGATGAGTCATTTTCAAGGTTCGCGTAGCTATCCGTACCCGGTGGCCGACCTGATCGGCAAGTTGGGCGACGCGGCGTTTCTCGTCGGCTGCCTGAACGAGATCGAGGAAATCCGCGAAGCGACGGCCGATCGTGCCGTCTGGAAACTGCGGCCCAAATTGTCGTTTCTCAGCGGAACGCTTGATGTGGAGATGGACATTATCGAACGTGCCGAGCAATCGCTGAAATATCGGCTTATCAGCAAAGCCATCGGCGCGACCAGCACAGTCATCGCGGAGTTACGCTTCACATCGATGGAGACAGGTACGCGCATCGATTGGAAAGCCGAGCTGACCGAACGCACCGGGCTATTGCGGATGGTGCCTATCGGCTTGATCTCGGCGACGGCCAACAAGGTCATTGAAGATACCTGGCAAGCGATCGACCGAAAACTAGAATCACTGCGGTGATCGTCATCGGCTAGATCCGCGACTCTTCGGAGCGATTGCCCTATGTCTAGCGTCCCAGAAGAGGAAAAGCCTGTGTACGCTTGGCAGCGTACCACGAGTCCCAGTAGCATCAATGCCGCTAATCAGGCTCAACGGCAGCAAGTGATCCCCGTTTTAGCTGCGTTTCTGGGCACTTTCGGCATCATGGCGGGGCTGATTTATTGGCTGATCGCGCCGGATCCGAAAATCGTATTGTTGTCGATCGGCATCAGCGAATATTCCACCAGTTGGGAGTTGATCACCCCATTTGCCGACCGCGACTCCGACCTATTCGACGATGCCCACAATCGCGGCTTGTTGCCCGAGTTTGAACAGAGTCTGGGGAAGAAAGACGCCAACGCGCAGCAGCGTTCGCAATTGCTCGATCGACTCGATTCGCTGCGCAAAGAGAAAGATCGCCCGGTGATTCTGCACCTGTCCGGCTTAGCTTTGGTAGGAACCCATGAAGACAAAGAAGGTGTTTTCCTGCTGCCGGCCAACGCGAACCCCCGCGATACCAAGAGTTGGATTGCCATTGACGAAATACTCGATCGCGTGCAAGCATGTCCATCGAAGAAGAAGTTGCTGTTGCTGGATCTCGGTCATCCATTCACGGACCCGTTTCGAGGGGTGATCCAAGCGGATGTGTCGTATCGTCTGATTCAGCACCTACGGCAGCGGGAGAAAGAAGGCAACCTTCCGTTCTACGTCTTCTGCTCATGTTCGCCGGGGGAATATTCTTGGCCATTGGACGAAGAGCGTTTGTCGGTGTTTGCCCACTACATTGCCGAAGCCCTCAGCGGCGCGGCGGATCGGGCGTTAGCGGAAGGTCAAGACAACGGGCAGGTGACCCTGCAAGAGTTCATCGCCTACGTCCGCAATCGGGTGAACACTTGGTGCCGAAACAACCGTAACGTGTCGCAAACGCCCCTGTTGCTGGGGATGCCGGACGAGAAAGATTTCGTGCTGAACTACCTTAAGACGGGGCACGTGGCTCAGTTTGAGGTGGGGCAGAACGATCGTGCGACCTATGCTCCGGAACTGCTAGCTGGCTGGAAATTGCGGGATCGCTGGCTGGAAGAAGGGGTGCATCGCATTTCGCCCCAGTTGGTGCGTCTGTGGGAACTCGACCTGATGCGTGCCGAGGCCGTCTGGCGTTACGGTTCGCAAAAACAGGTCGCCGACCTGTTTGCCAATACTTTCGAGGGAAGCGCGTCGAAACAAGCCAAACGCACCGCCGTGCGTAACAGTTTGATTTCGCAAACCTCGAAGCTGACGCTTCCTTCGGTATCGCTGTGGGCCAAAGAGCCGCTGAGCGACAAGGACAAAGAAACCTTGCGTGAATTGAATCTGTTGCTGGAACGGATGCGCAATCAGATTTCGCGCTTGGTTAGCTCAAGCTCGGGCAAAGTCGATAGCATCAAGGAAAGCGAAGGGTACAAGGAGTTCCTCAAAAAAGCGGTGGCCCAACCGCAGCTCGGTAGCGTCGCGTTGTGGGATGCTCTGACGGAAATGCCCTGGCGGAATCTGGAATCCAAAGCGCAGAAGGAACTATTGCTGTTGTTCGTCGGCCTGATCGATGAAGTGCAGTTGCAGACCGACATCAAGTTCGCCGAGGGATTCTGGCTCCAGCCGATCATCCGCAAGTTCGATCGCGAATATCGCGGTATCGACGAATCGATTCTCCAACCGTTGCCGCAGACGGTGCGTTCCTTGCTGCAAACCGAACGTAAAGCCAACGAAACCATTGCCGATCTTCGCCCCGAAGCCTTCCTGTGGGTGCAGGCAGACCTCATCGAGGCCGAACGCTGGAAACTCGAAGGCGAAAGGAGCTTTCTGGAAACCAAACGCGCCCTCGATCGGGTGCAAAAAGAAGTCGAAGCCCATCTCAGCAAAGCCCGTGAAGCGTATCAGAAAGCGCTCACCAACGCCAAGACCATTCGCCAAGCGTTCCTGGACTTGGAAGACACCCAAGCGATGTTGCCGGCTTTGTACGATGCTCTAATCGCCCGGCAGCAAGCCAACGCGAACGATGTCCGGTCGTGGAGTGTCTTGGTCCGCTCCATCGACGAACTACGTCAACTGCTGTCGCCTAGCGAAGAGCAGATGAAGGATGTCAACGATCTCCAAAGTCGCGTGGGCAAGATCACCACGGTACTGCTGCGGATCCGCGAACGACGTGAGGAATTGCGTAAGCCGTTCACCGCGGCGGAAGTCCAACGCTTGACGCAGCATAAGGAAGGATCGATCAGCGAATATCGGCAATTGCAAGCGTTGCTCGATAGCCCGCTATTGTCGGCTAACGATCGGGCCGCGGTGTGGAAGCGTTGCCGTGAAATCGGCAAGAAAATGCACGAAGGCTCGAAGGCATCCGATCAAGCGCAATACGAACGCAGTCAACCGATCCCCAACGTCGAGCCCGACAACGTCGAACGCTTGCGCAACGAAGAGGCGGAACGGGTCAAAATGCGGTTGTTGCTGCAACGCGAACTGCTGTGGTTAGCCGACCCACGCCGCGAGGAAGACATCGAATTGATCCTGTCGCCCGACGATCCGAAACGCGCCGCGATGGAGAAAGCCCTGAAACGGTTTTGGATCGACGAGATGCCCGAAGATCTCGACGTGAATAAAGCCAAAGCTCCGAATACGCCGGTTTTGCTCGAGCGTCGCTTGGGGGTACAAATGCTTTACGACCGCTATTTGATCTTGACCGACGCCGCCGAGAAACGCTTGCTAGTGCGTCAATCGGCTAATCGCTCGGTGCAACGGCAATGGTTTGAATGGCTGCGTAAACGCACCAGCGAGCTGTCGGAACGGCTCAAAGAGGTGCCGACTGCGCGTGATTTCTTCGATCAGTTCGCCGAGAACTGCCAAAAACGCGTCGAGGAATTGACCGATCGCTCGGATCGCTGATCGGGGCTGAGGCATCCTCGCGGCGTGTGTCTTCGGTTCGGGGGCATAGTCCTAGCCGAGCGCCGCTTGCAGATCGGCCCGTAGATCGGCAACGTCTTCGATGCCGACGCTCAGGCGAATTAAGCCATCGTCAATGCCGCGGGCGTGGCGCATTTCGGCCGGGATGCTCGCGTGGGTCATCGTCGCGGGGTGACAGACCAACGATTCGACTCCCCCCAGGCTCTCGGCTAGACTGAATAGCCGGGTTTTCGGCAAAAATGCTCGCGCCGCGTCGGCTCCACCGCGCAGTCGCATCGAGATCATCCCGCCGAAACCGCGCATTTGCTTGGCCGCGACCGCGTGGCCCGGATGGTTCGGCAGACCGGGGTAGTACACCGTTTCCACGCGGGGATGGGTCTGCAACCACTGGGCTAATTCCATTGCATTGGCACAATGGCGTTCCATGCGTACCGCAAGCGTCTTCAGACCGCGAAGCACCAGATAGCAATCGAACGGCCCCGGTACTCCGCCGGCCGCGTTCTGATAGAATTGGATTGCTGCCAGCAGTTCTTTCGAGCCAACCACCGCTCCACCGACGACGTCGGAATGCCCTCCGAGGTACTTGGTCGTCGAGTGGATGACCAAGTCGGCTCCCAGACGCAGCGGTTGTTGCAGATAGGGCGAAGCGAAGGTGTTATCGACGGCCAATTTGGCTCCATAGCGATGGGCCAGTTCGGCAATTTCCGCAATGTCAATGATTTGCAGCAGCGGATTGGTCGGGGATTCGATCCAGATCAGCTTGGTTCGGGGGGTCACTATCGAGGCGAAACCAGCGGCCGAAGCATCATCGGTGTAGCGGGGGGTGACGCCCCAAGGTCGGAAGATGCGTTCCAACAAGCGAAAGGTTCCGCCGTACAGATCGGCCGAGGCGGCCACTTCATCCCCCGGTTGTAGCAGGCTAGCAAGCACCGCGTTGGTCGCCGCTAAACCCGAGGCAAAGGCCAATCCCCTCTCGGCGTGTTCGAGCGAAGCCAGGCAGGTTTCCAGAGCGGTTCGGGTCGGATTGCCGCTGCGGGAGTATTCGTAACCTTTGTGCTTTCCGGGGGCCGACTGCGTGAACGTCGAGGTCGCGTAGATCGGTACGACGGTTGCCCCCGTAGCTGGGTCTGCATCTTGACCAACGTGGATGGCTCGCGTCGCAAAGCCGGCCGATTCCCACTTCGCCGCGGTGCATTGAGGATCCATCGGTGTTGCTCCCAGAGGGGGAGAAAAGGGCGTCACTCTTCTTCGTCCAAGCTGCCGAAGATTCCCGCGGGCGGGCAGCCGGCATCGAGGTAACTTTGCAACAGTACCTGAGCGGCCACCCGATCGCGACGGGCTTGGCGTTGTCGATGTGTCAGTCCCGCTTGCCACAGGGCCGACTCGGCTTCGACCGTGGTGAAGCGTTCATCCCAAAACACGATCGGTAACCCCGTCGTTTCGCCCAACCAGGTCGCGAACTGACGCACCTCCTGGGATTTTTGACTTTCGCGGCCATTCAGATGTACCGGCAAACCGAGGACGATCGCCACGATCGCTTCGCGTTCGATCAAGCGGCGGAAAAAGTCGGCATCGCGGGCTGGATCACGGCGTGGGTACGTTTCCAACGGCGAGGCCAGAAAACGATCGGGATCACTCACCGACAAACCGATACGCACACTGCCATAATCGACGCCCAACAGCCGACCTTTCGCCCCAAGATCGCTCACAAATATTTCTCCATCTTCAATTGCTTGAGCTTGTCGACGATGTGCTTCACCGAGGCTTCCTCTCGGCGATCGGCGACCAAAGTCGCGTTGCCGTCCTGAATGATCAAGAGATTGCTAACGCCGATGGTGGCAATCAAATGATTGGCATCGGAGACAATCACGCAATCTCGGGTGTGGATGCCAACGTGGCTGGCCTGAATGGTGTTGCCATCGGCGTCTTGCGGATTGCGTCGTTCCAGGGCCAACCACGAGCCGACATCATCCCATTGAAACGGCGCTTGCAGCACCAAGACTGTCTTGGCCTTTTCCATCACGGCGTAGTCGATGCTGACTTTTTCGATGGTTTCAAATTCCTTGCGGAAGACCTCATCGCGTTGCGGAGTCTTCCAAGCTGCGGTAATGCGTTCGACGGCAGCGGCCAGGGCCGGTTTGTGCGTTCGCAGTTCCTGCAAAATGGTGGCGGCTTTCCAAACAAAAATGCCGCTGTTCCAGTAGAAATTGCCCGAGGCGACAAACTCTTCAGCTTTGTCGATGGAAGGTTTTTCGCGGAAGGCATGCACTTTCCAGACATCGACACCTTGGCGTTGTGTGAGTTTCTCGTCCCGTTGAATGTAGCCGTAGCCGACCGCAGGGTAGGTGGGCGGCACGCCGAAGGTGACCAACGCTTGCGGATATTCCAGTACGATTTGCTCGGCGGCGTGAACGGCCCGGCGAAATTCTTGGGCTGGCTCGATCACATGATCCGCGGGCATCACGACCATGATGGCATCGGGATCTTGACGAGCGATCAAAGCCGCCCCGACACCGATGCAAGCGGCGGTATCGCGGCCCATCGGTTCGCCGACGATGTGATCCGGGAGCAACTGCGGCAATTGCGTCATCGCTTCTTCGCGATGTCGGCTCGCGGTGACGATCCAGGTACGTTCGACAGGCACTTGGGCTTCAATGCGATCGACGGTGCCTTGCAGCAAGGTGCGATCCCCCGAGAAGGTGAGGAACTGTTTAGGGCGTCGCTCCCGACTGCGCGGCCAAAACCGTGTACCTCCCCCACCGGCCATAATCATCGCATGCAACATGATGGATTCCTTTCCGAATTGAACCACACTCCCGCCGAGGGGAGCGCTCGGCAAATGACCATACCTAGGCTAGCTTAACCATTTTCCCACAACGATGCAATCGAAGCCCTGATAGACGCCGAATCTATCCAAAAGATAGGGAACGTTATCTCGAATCGACATCCGATTCGAGAGGCGGGGCGGCTGAGCGATCGGCTCAATCGTGGTCATCGCGTGCAGATTTTTCAGCAACATGGGGCCAGAAGAATGCTGCCCGTACTGGCGGGGGCATCGGGGAGTTTGCACCTTTGACCGAACGCCAGATCACTTCATTGAACAACAAGTCGTCGGCACGATCCTCTTTGGTAAGGTCGAATTGTTCGGACAAATCTTGTCCCCATGCACCAGCGACGTTTTTGGCATTAAGATCGGTTTGGGGAACCAGATGCTTGTAAGGTCGATAATCCGGCTTAGCTTGGAAGCAGTTGTACATAGGGCGAGCGGCTGCATCATAAGCGCTCATCGGTTGGAGTCCTAGGATTAGTTCCATCGTCCGTAACATGCTGGAGGTCGAATACATAGTGGAATCGACGAACTTGCGTTTGGTGTAAGGGGAGATAACTAATGCTACAGATCGATGAGCGTCAATGTGATCAGGGCCGTTCTGGGTGTCGTCTTCAATGACAAAGATGGCTGTGGTCTTCCAAAAACGACTGTGCGTGACGGCTTCAACAATCATCCCCAAGGCTAGGTCATTATCTGCGACCATGGCGGTCGGTGTCGGCATACCTTGACGTGTGCCGGCTGTATGATCGTTAGGTAGTTTGATGACCGTGAAGCGAGGCATTTCGCCTAGTTGTTCGAAACGTTTGAGTTCTTCGATGTAGCGTTTCGCCCGATCAACATCTTTGTAAGTCAGATCGTAACTGCGATATTTGGGATCGAAATGGCCTTCGAGAGCTTTGACTGCCGCTGTGCCATCCTCAAAAGTTCCATCAGGGCGTTTGGGGCCATTGTTAATCCATTCGCCATAACTGCGATAGCTCACTTGGGCTTGCGCACAACGATCCCAGATGTAACCTCCGGCTGGGCGAGCGATGCGATCCATAGCTCCTTCGCTGGGGTAACCGATCTTGCCTTTGGCTCCTCCGCGATAGCTCAATGGCCAGACCTTTTCGACGAAATCGGTGGCATAGGCTCCCATCGTCCATTCATGGCCATCGGCGGAGACTTCGCCATCGACGTACAAATTATCCAGTAGCACGAATTCTTGGGCTAAGCGGTGATGGTTGGGCGTAATCGGTTCGGGGAACAAACACAGACGCGGATCGCCTTTGCCTTCTTTAATGTCGCCGAAAACTTGATCGTAGGTGCGATTCTCTTTGACGATGTAAATCACATGCTGAATGGGAGAGGGATCGCCGAGTTTCTTGGGAATGGGGTTGTCATCGGGCACCCCACTCGTGTCCGGGGTGTGATCTTTCTTGAGGGGGGCGCATTGATAAGCGATCTTGGTGTACTGCATCAAGACTTCCGGCTTGGGGAAGTCAATGGTACTCAATGATCCTTTGAACAACACGCCGATGTATTCGCCAAGGTTAATTGGATAGTTGCTGGGGGATGGTCCCGAACGGTTGGGCTTGGAGGTGACGCCTTTGCCATTAGCAACGTAGATGCGTTGATCTTGAGGATTGAACCGTACTGAGGTCGGATACCAGCCGACTGGAATGAATCCGAGCGATTGGGCTTGTTTGCGATCGGCGACGTTGAAAACCGCAATGTTGTTCGCGTCGGCGTTCGCAACCAGTAGCAGTTCGCCATCCGGGGTCAGACTCAGGCTGTTGGGGGTATTGCCGGCGGGTAAACCTGGGTACAGGTCGCAGGCAATTGTCTGAAGGTTCTGGCCGTTGGTGGTGTCGATGACGCTTACACTGGGCGAGTTGGCGCAGGCGACATAGAGAGTTTTTGCATCGGGAGACAGAGCCATCTCCGTGGGATGTGCCGCGGTCGGCCAAAAGGCTACGGTGCGATTGGTGGCCAAATCAATCACGGCGACTTTGGCGGCACTCCACAGGCTGACAAAAAGTTGTCGGCCGGTTGGTTCCACTAAACAGGTGTAGGGATATGCCTGTGGCTCTATCTTTTTCTTAGCGGCTTTTGGTTTGGCATCGGGATCTTTACGATTGTCAGGGGGACTGGGCGGATCGCCTTTCGGTTTTTTTTCTTCGTCGGCAGGGGGGTGAATCGGGATCACCGTGCGATTCCCAGGATTATCGACTGCGACACGAATGACTGCATCGCCCCAAGTAGCTGCCACGAAGAGTTCTCGTCCTTTCGGGTCGATTGCCAAACCACCGACGATCAGATTTTCCACATCGCCTTGCAACGAGATGGGCCGCGGATTGCTTA
>CALEEC010000183.1 GCA_937949245.1 uncultured Gemmataceae bacterium
TCGAGCGTTTCGTCGGCCCATCAGTGACGAGGTTCGCCGAGCGTTGATCGATCGCTCGTTCGAGGTGGAAAAGAACCCCGAATTGGCGACCAAACGGGCATTGCTGCTGATTCTGAAATCCCCGCGATTCCTCTATCGCGAAATTGAAGGTCGTGGCGACGCCTACGATGTCGCGGCTCGTATGGCGTTTACGCTCTGGGATTCGATTCCCGATCAAGAGTTGTGGAATCTGGCTGAGCGAAATCAACTTTCGACCCCCGAACAAGTGGCCAAACAAGCCGAGCGGATGCTGAACGATCCGCGTGCTCTAGCCAAGATGCGTGCTTTCCTGCTCGCATGGCTGAAACTCGATCATGCGTTGGAAATTTCCAAGGACATCAGACGCTTCCCGGGCTTCGATGCTCCCCTGATCGCCCACCTACGCACCTCCTTAGAACTGACCTTCGATGAAGTGCTGACCAGTCCTTCGGCCGATTTTCGGCAATTGTTGTTGAGCGATCAGGTGTACGTCAATGGACGCCTAGCTGAGTTTTACGGGGTGAAATTGCCCAAGGATGCACCGTTTCAAAAGGTGGCTCTTGATCCGGGCAAACGAGCAGGAGTGCTAACGCATCCCTATGTCATGTCGGTGTTTGCGTACAACACGGAGACATCGCCGATCCATCGCGGAGTCTTTCTTGCCCGCGGGGTGCTGGGGTTGTCGCTGCGTCCGCCGATGGAAGCGTTCTCGCCACTGTCGCCGGATCTGCACCCCAACTTGACCACCCGCGAACGCACGGTGCTGCAAACCTCTCCTGCGGCTTGCAAAGGGTGTCATCAGATTATCAATCAACTCGGCTTCACCTTGGAAAATTTCGACGCCGTGGGCCGTTACCGCGACCAAGAACGCAACAAACCCATCGACGCCAGCGGTTCGTACATCACCCGAAGTGGCACGAAGGTCACCTTCAACGGACCACGGGAATTGGCCGAGTATCTGGCACAAAGCACGGAAGTGCATACCGCCTTGGCCGAGCAGTTATTCCAACATGCGGTCAAACAATCGATCCGCGCCTACGGACTGAATCGTGCCGCGGAATTGCGCGATTCTTTCTCGCGTTCCGGCTTCAACTTGCGTAAACTGATGGTAGACATCGTGGTCGCTTCCTCGCTCCCCTCACCGAGAAAGCCAAACACGACGGCAAGCCGATAATTCCACGCATTGTAGTTTGTGCTACGAATCCTACCGACCTCTTGTTCTGGAGAGATCGCCGTGACCTTCCAACGCTCGCGCCGAGAATTTATCCGCAATATGGGCATCGGAGCGGCCGCCGTGCCGTTCATCCTCAATCTTCCAAGTCTCGGTTTTGCCAATCAAAAGAGCCGTAAACAACGGCTGGTCATCATGTTCAGTCCTAACGGCGTAGTCCCCAAGACCTTTTGGCCCGATGAGGAAGGGACCAAATTCACCCTGAAGGAAAGCGTCAAACCGTTGGCTCCGTATCAAGCCAAAACCCTCTTTCTGCACGGCGTTTGCGACAAGGTCCGCGGGGATGGCGACAACCATATGCGGGGCATCGGTTGCTTGCTGACCGGCATCGAACTGTTTCCGGGGAACATCCAAGGGGGGTCGCACACCCCTGCCGGTTGGGCCAAGGGCTTGTCGATCGATCAGGAAATCAAGAACTACCTGCAAAAAAATCCGACGACCAAAACTCGCTTCGGTTCGCTGGAATTCGGGGTCTTGGTTCCCGAACGAGCCGACACCTGGACGCGGATGGTTTATGCCGGAGCCAACAAACCCATCGCGCCGATCGATGATCCCTATCAAATGTTTGCCAAACTCTATGGGCGAGCCAAAGATCGGGCACTGCTTAAGAGTGTGCTTGACGAAGTGCATGCCGATTTGAAGAAAGTCAGCAGCATCGTTAGCAAAGAAGACCGCCGTTTGCTTGATGAACACGCCCAATTCGTCCGCGACATGGAAAAGGAACTACGGGAAGCGAAAGAGCAAGCCCTCGACCACGCTGTGCCGGAATTGGAACCCGGCATCAAACGCGACAACGATCGTATGCCCGCGATCAGCAAGATGCAAATCGACTTGCTGGTCAATAGCTTCGTGGCCGACTTTGCCCGAGTGGCGACGTTGCAATACACCAACTCCGTCGGCGGGGCACAGCTGAAGTGGATCGGCGTCAACGAAAACCATCACGAATTGTCCCACGAACCGGACAACAATGCCTCGGCTCAGGAAAAGTTGACCAAGATTAACCACTGGTTCTGCGAACAATTGGCCTACCTGACCAAACGTCTGGCCGAGACACCGGAACCAGGTGGCCAAGGTAGCTTGCTGGACAATACCTTGATCGTCTGGACCAACGAACTGGGCAAGGGCAACTCGCACACCTTAGACGACATTCCGTTCGTCTTGGTGGGCAACGGGTTAGACTTCAAGATGGGCCAATCGCTGAAGTTCCCGAAAGTGCCGCACAACCGATTGTTGTTGTCGTTGGCTCACGGCTTCGGTCATCGTATCAGCAAGTTT
>CALEEC010000184.1 GCA_937949245.1 uncultured Gemmataceae bacterium
GTCGCGTAGCTGAGCGCAACATTCGCAGAGAAGTGACGGACATGGGGGGGCTGACGCCCCCCGCTCAGTGCGAACATACTTTTCCGAACGGCGGGCGTTAGCCCGCCGTGATTCGGCCCGCCGTATCTTGTAGTTCGCCAAAGCGCCATGGAGGCGTTTCGTCTGTACTTGCCTTGCCTATTTGCCGGCTTGCTGCTGTTGTTTCTGTCGGCGTTCTTGTTCCATTTGCCACCACGGGCTAATCCGCTTAATTTTATCCAGAATGGTTTGCCGTTCTTTGTCGTCTTTCGCAGCGGCGAGCTTCGCTTTTAGTTTGAACATCTTCTTTTTGCGATGATAGCGACGATCCAACTCCATACGACGTTCGACCATTTCATCCCATCTCCACAAAGTTGGGGCAAAAATGCCCTTGAAGACCGATTCTATCACACTATAGCCAAATCCTCATGATGACAAGCGCGACTCTTCCCGATCCGAGAAATCGTGGTGCTTTTTCTTTCGACCGCGACCGGGTGACGTTTTACGTCATCGCCGGAGTTTGGCTGATGCTGTATTTGGCCGCTTTGGCGTTTGTCGTCGGGTTCGGCGAGAATCAACCTTGGCTGGACGAGTGGGCGTTCGTACCGGTGCTTTTCGGTACCGACGCTTGGGAACCTTGGCTATGGCAACAGCATAACGAACATCGCTTCCCGCTTCCGCGGCTGCTGTTTTATACGTTGTTCCGGCTGACGGACGACTTTCGCACCGGCATGATTGTGCTGGTCGTGGGCAATGCGTTGTTGGCGTTGCTGCTGATTCGCGTGGCGCAACATCTGCGCGGTCGCTTGCACTGGGCGGATAGTTTCTTCCCCATTTCTTTGCTGCATTGGGGGCATTACGAAAACTTCCTGATGGGCTACCAAGTGGTGTTTCAGGTACACTTGGTTCTGGTAGTACTGCTGCTGTTGGCCATCCTGGGGACGACGCCGCGGAATCGCTTCTGGCGGGGACTGCTCGTCGGCGGATTGACCCTGCTGACCGTCCTGAGCGGTGCGGGGGGGCTGGGCTATGGGCCGCCGATGGCGTGCTGGCTTTTGCTTTTGGCGTTCGCCGAGTTCCGCGCTGGCCGATCTTGGCGGGGCAGCCTCCTTACGGGATTGGCCTTGCTACCGGTGCTTTATCTGGCGATCTATTTTCATGCCTACACCAAGCCGGCCCATCATCCCCCCAGTGCCGGGCTTTGGCCGTCGCTCCAGATCGCTAGTCAGGCGTTGGGCATGGCTTGGGGACCGTCTTCAGAATATCTCTGGCCGGCTCTGGCTGTGGCTACCTTCGCGGGGGGGCTGCTCCTGGTCGGCGGATTGCTGCATCACTTCCGCCGTGGCGCAGAACATTGGCCCAGTGCCTGCGGTCTGCTGCTGCATCTGGCGGCCACGGCCGGGGTGTTGTTCGTACTAGGTTGGAGCCGTTCCGGGCTGGATCGCTATGGCGAACAAGAAGGCTACACCATGGGCTTTTGGTCGCGGTACGCTTTTCTCAGTTGGCCTTGGTTGGCTTGGGCGTACTTGGTCTGCCTGAAGTTCGGCTCGTCGCGGATGCAGACGTGGGGGCCTATCGGCCTAGCTGTCGTCGTAGCCGGGTTGCTGCCGGTGAACCTGGGCATCGGCTGGAGCCACGGGGAAGAACGCCAACGCTTCCTCCAGGCACTGCTTCACGAGTGCCGCGAAGGAGTGCCCTTGGAAGTAATGTTGTGCGAACCGCATCCGCTGGGGCAGATCGGCGAACCGACCGCGGTCAAACGCCGAGCAGTTGCCATCCTTCGGCAGGTCGGTTTCGGCGACTTTCGCTTCGTGGTCCTAGATGCGAATGCTTCCGAACCTGGGGCCGTCCCGGAACCGTTGGCTGGTTCGTATCGTCCTGTGCCGTCGGCGTTTTGGTGGGCTTGGCTGGTTTTGCCGCTCGTGCTGCTGGGACGTTGGTGCGAACGGACGTTTCACGAGATTTTGGCCGAGCGGGCACGCGAGTTGTTCCGCTTGCAAACCGCTCGCCTGGAACAGCGATTCTTTGAGAAGGCGGCCGCTAGCGGCATCCCACGCGGCTTACGTTGGCAAGCGATTTCTTTCGTTGGCGAACCGATCTTAGCGCGGCAACGCCTTGGGGGGCAACTATTGGCGTTCGTTCCACTGATCATCCAGTTTTCGGCCATTCCTGGTAGTGACATGGAAGACCTTCCCGCCGTTGCGGAAGCCAAGTCGGCCACGGCTGTGTTCTTCCTCGAAGATGGGCACTGGGAAACTTCGGGCCGAACGCTGTTCAATCTGACGCCCCGCGAGGTGCTGCAGCACTACGCCCACGAATGCGAAGCACTGGAATTTTCGACTCCGTGACGGTGGAAGTCGTCGGGTGGTTCTCGCAAGAGCCGCGGACTGGCGTCCGCGGCTCTTAGCAAAGTGCGCCGAAATCTCAGGAGCCGACGACGCGAGTCGTCGGGTGTTTTCCCAACAGTCGTCGGGTGTTTTCCCAACAGTCTCGGGTCCGCAACACCCGCAGAATGGCGTCCACGGGGTTGCGGTCGTTGCAGTCGCTACGCTCACTTTTGCAAAATCAACTTGTTGCGGCGCGTGATCCGTAGGCGGTAGCGAACGCCGGCGTGTTCGATCCAGATTTCGCGAGCTTTGCCAAAAAGTTCCGCGGCCTGTACAATCGGCGGAGTCGTCGCGGGGCGATCATCTTTGTCATCGTCATCCGTTAGGGTGGCACGTTCTTCAGTCATCACGTTCGTCGCTCCTGGAACGCTGCATCGCACCGACGCATTGGCGTCCCGGTTGAGAAACAGGCACAGAGATACTGCGATCCGATCTCAATTCCGGCTGGGCAGCGGAATATTTCTAGGAAATCTCGCTGCTGGCTGATTGACGATCGCCGACTTTCGTTTATAGTAATCCTCGTCTTGATGAGATCAAGTCTCAACAAGATAAAATTTCCCCCTTCACGGGAAAAACTCGTCGATGTCGATGAGGTGTAACCTTGCAGAGGATTCCCTTTCCTATGAGCCTGCTTCGCTGCCGTAGTGCTACCAAGGGCGCTGGTTGGTCCCCAAGCACATCCGTTCGCAACGCGGCTCGGTCGAAACGTCCTAACCTGAGGAGACCGAGAACATGCGTTGGCGTAATCGTGGAGCTTTCACTCTGATCGAACTGTTGGTCGTGATCGCGATTATCGCGGTGCTCATCGGACTGCTGCTGCCGGCGGTACAGAAAGTCCGCGAAGCGGCCGCCCGAATGAGTTGTCAAAACAATCTGAAGCAGATCGGCTTGGCGCTGCACAACTACCACGACGCGAATAGCCGCTTCCCCCTGGCCAGCACTCCGGTGTATGGCTCATCGTTCACCGAAATTCTGCCGTATGTCGAACAAGAAGCGATCGGCCGACGCTACAATCCGGCCTTCCCGCCGAGCGATGCGAGCGATCCCGATGGCGATGGCCATACCAACCTCAGCCTCGGGGCCACGGTGCTACGGACGTTCCGTTGCCCGGCGATGCAACCGCCTCCGACGCCGGCCGCCTTCCCCGGTTGGTCGAGCTACGCGGTGAGCATTGGCAATCACGCCAACCCCTTTTTCCCCAACAATGTGGCCGGCAATCCTGCCTACGATAATGGGATCATCATTCGCCACAGCAGCGGACAAGCCGGGGTGCCCATGACCGCGATCACCGATGGCACCTCGAACACCATCTTGGCCAGCGAAATGGGGTTCCAACTGAAAGACTATTTCTTCACCTCCGGCCCGTTCAGCGGGCAACCCCGTGGCGGCAATACGCAATGGGTTTGGGGGTATGCCTCGTACTCGTTCGGCAGCACTGGTATGATGTTCAACACCATCGAAGGGACGGCGGCCGATCGAACTGCTCGCTTGGGAGCCTTCCGCAGCGATCATACCAACGGCTGCAACTTCCTGTTCGGCGATGGTTCGGTGCGGATGTTGGCGAATCGCAGCGTGCCTTTGGCAGTCTATCAAGCCCTGGGTACGCGCGACGGGAGCGAAGTAATCGCGCTGCCATAAGACCAAGCGGCATCGTTTCTAGGCACGCATGGCCGAGGTGAAACGATCCCGCTGCCGTAAGGCAAAGGAGTATCATGCACCAGCATGCATGAGGATGGCAAAGCGATCCCGCCTCCGTAAAATAAAGTTGTATCTCGCCCTGGTTCGCACGATCTTCGGATCGCTGCGAAGTGACCTACCCCATGAATTGGATGAGGAATCTTTGACATGTTGCTGACAGTCCCGACCTTGTTGGTGAGTTTCGCGTTGGCTGCCGAGCCGACTGCGACGTTCCCCCCAATGCCCAAAGCGGTTTCGAGCTTTGGGGCCGCTCTGCTCAATGGTGCCATCTACATTTACGGTGGCCACGCCGGCAAAGTGCATAAGTATTCCAACGCCACCGCTTCCGGGGCGTTGTTCCGCTTGAAGTTGGAAGCGGGGGCCGCTTGGGAAGAACTCCCCGGCGATGTGAAAGTGCAAGGCGTCGCCCTGGTGACGCATCGAGGCCAACTGATCCGTATCGGAGGGATGGAACCGCGTAATGCCGAGGGTCAACCGGCAGACCTGCATTCGCTGAAGTCGGTTTCCCGCTTCGATCCGAAAACCAAGCAATGGCAAGCTCTGCCGGATCTGCCCGAGCCGCGGTCGTCGCATGATGCCGTGGTGGTGGGAGACACGCTGTACGTCTTCGGCGGTTGGTCGATGAACGGCAAAGATGCCAAGCCCAGTTGGCACGAAAAGGGAGCATCGCTCGACCTGAGCAAACCCGACGCTCGCTGGCAATCGATTCCGCAACCGTTCGCACGTCGCGCTTTGACGATGGCCGCCTGCGACGGCAAAATCTACGTCATCTGCGGTTTGACCCCGGACGGGATGGTCCGCGACGTGAACATTTTCGATGTCGCGACGCAAAAATGGAGCCAAGGGCCAACCGTACCGGAACCGGAAGGCAACGGCTTCACCCCCGCGGCGACCGTCTGGTCGGGGCAAGTGTTCCTCAGCCCAGCGGATGGCAAGTTGTATCGCCTGACGGCCAAGGCCGATGCCTGGGAAGTAGTCGGCAACCTTCAGGAACCGCGAACTGTCCACCGCATGCTCGCGACGCCTGAAGGCAAATTGATCGTCTTGGGCGGAGCCAGCCGTAAAGCCAACGGTCCAACGGCACAGGTTGAGGTACTTTCGCCCTACCCGGTCAAGTAGACAGCCAACAGCAATGGTCCAGGGATGGGATAAGATAAGGCACGCTTCCCGACCGACGGGGGAGTCCGCCCGAATTGGGGAACCACTCCGCTTGCCTCAGATAATCGCCGGAGTATCGAATCTCGATCGTCGGAGGATCGAATCTCGATTGTCGAGGGGCGAATCTCGAGGATGGGATGTCCAATAATATCTGTGGTTGGACATCCCATCTGGATGGTCGGAGGGAGTCAGTGCGGTCCGTCGATCGATCGCGTTGATGTTGATGCAAGGAGGATCAGCGGCGTCATTTTCCTAGTTCGTACTTTTCCAATTCCAGGGTGGCGTCGTTACCGCCGAGCGTGAACGACAACTTTATGATGCCCACATCTTTGGCGAACCAATATTTGATCGCGGAGTTCATGTCGGCAATTTTGAAGTTGGGGCCATCGATGACGATCGCCTCATACTCTTTGTTCCCCACCTTGACTTTCTCCATGCGGGTCGTGAATTCCCCCTTGATGGGTTGATTTTGGATCTTCGTTTCGACCTTCCAAGTGTCGCCTTCCTTAGGGGGGAGTTTCAAGAATCGTACCGGCGTGTCGGGGCGTTGGCCGTTGATCGAATAGCGATACACCCCATCTTCCATCACCGCGACGTGTTCAAAGGCTTGCACTTTATCGTTGACCAAGGTTTCGATCTTGGCGCAGTTGACGTCACCGACCTTTTCGTACCCGGCCACGCGCATGACGATTTCGTTGCCCATGACCTTGTAGGTCCACTTGGTGTTCGGGGTCAGCGGGTAGTAAGGCGTGGTGATGGGCGATTGCGCACCTACCGACGCAAGTAGACCGAACATCACGAGACACGCCCAAGATTCGACGAACCGTTTCATTTCTGACTCTCCGATGCCAGCGGAATAAATGCAATGCAATCCAGCAAGCTAGTTGATGGTCAGCAACTTTTACCACGCCCTGGTGAAGGACAGCGACAACCCCACTACCCTGATGGAACTACGTTGGTTTGTCGGCATCCCCACAACAACGGCCGATGGGTTCTCTTCTACGAGATTCGTTGCCCCTTGACAAGGCGACTCGGTGTTCTGGAAGAGCGGGGGTGCCCCATTCATTTCTCCACTCACTGGGCACATATGGAGCCGGCGAACCGCGAGTTCCCCGTTCGTTCTGCTCGGGGGAGCAAGTCCCCCAAAAATCGAGCTGCCTCTCCCGCGTGGCGTGGTGTGACAGCGCGATTGACGCGCACCACGAACTTGGCTATACGCCTGAGGGCGGAAAGCACGAAGTGATCCGCGGCATTGCAAGCGGGGATGGCCATGTTGACCCAAGCAGCGAACGCTTTGTCGGCTCTGGGGTTCACTCAAGGACAGATCCACATCGAGAAACTGGTCGAACCATTCTCGGGAATGGCCCTGATCGGTGTAGGGGGCCGTTGGTTCGGCCGAATGCCCGCGTCTACATCTGCATCTGCGTTCACGTCCGCGTCCGCATCTGCGGACGCATCGGCATCCCCAGCCACCACCGCGACTACCTCGGCAACCGCGACGGTCCTGGTATCTGCGTCCCCGTCGGCAACTGCGTCCTCAGCAACGACCGCGGCCAGGTCGGCGTTGAAGGTGCGCGTTGCTTACAATGGTTCACCGCGGGCCGAGCGGATGGTTGAAAGTCGCTGGGTCGATGAGCGGGCACAGCAGGCCGAGTTTCACTTTGGAACGCAACTCCCTTACGAACCGGGCGTGCAGCGTATCACCGTCACGCTCTGTGGGGCGGATCA
>CALEEC010000185.1 GCA_937949245.1 uncultured Gemmataceae bacterium
TTCCAAAAGTTCCCGATTCCACATCATGGTTGATTTCTCCATCAGACAAGCGGATCGACTTGGTGACGAATGCGGCCATAACCTCCTTTCATTGCCGTTATTTGTTGTCGGTGGCATCAATTATGCAAAGAGTGTGCCAAGCCAGAAGCCTTCGCGGTTCCTAAAAGATCCTAAAATGCCCCTCCCCGTTGGGAGTGATTCCTTCAACGATCCACAGAATTTTAGAAAACTTCGTGTTGTTCTATTAGCAAAAGTACATGGTCCGCAGGAGTTTGAATGGAGTTCCAGCGACTGCCCAGGAGGAGTTGCTGCAAATGGGGAATTCCCGATTTTGGGGAGGTGAACCAGGCATTTTTCCCGACTTGGGGAAACGCTTACTGTAAGTGCATCCAGATAACCAGAAGCAAAATCCGTTCGGATTCTGTCCGACCTGTCCAATTTTCCTACAGTCCCTGGGAGTAGCTCGGAGATGGGCCAACATCTGCTGACGCGTGCGACTCTGCCGATTGTCGCCTCTAGTTTGCTGCTGTTTATGCTGGCCGTCGCTTCGGCGGGCTACATTCATCAAATGCAATCGGGACAGTCGACCTTGCTGGCACAGAACGTCAACAGCATGCGTGCTGCAGAGCAGTTGGAGATCGGCTTATTGGAAATCCGCAATCGTTTGGATCGTTTTCTGCTTTCGGGGGACCCCGATCAGTTGAAAGCGATCGACCAGATCCGGCAACAAACCGATCATTGGCTTCTGGTGGCCGAGCGCTCGGCGAGTACCGAACCTGAACACGAATGGATGACACGGGCACGACAAGGCTATGATCACTTCCTTCAGGAGCTTTCCTCCCTACGCGAACGCCCGACCGAGCGGCAGACTTTCGATCAGGTCCATCGTCTGATTGATCGCGTTTTGAATGAAGAAGTGCTTCCCTCGACACATGCCTACCTCGAATTCAATGCGGAGATGTTGCAGCAGGTCACCGAGTCGAATCAACGGCTTTCGACGCGCATCGTCATCGGCTTGTTGGCACTAGGGATTTGCGGTGCCGGCGGTGGCTTAGCGGCTGGGCTGGGTTTTGCCTTGCGATTACGGCACAGCCTGTTTCAATTACAAGTACGCCTTCGTGATACGGCGGGGAAACTGAATGAAGTGGTTGGCCCGGTTCACGTTGAAGCAGGGCAGGATCTGAGCGATGTCGAGCGTTCGTTGGAATATCTGCGTGAACCGATCAGCCAAGTGATCGAACGCCTTCAGCAAAGCCAACGCGAGACACTGCGTGCTGAGCAATTAGCGATGGTCGGTCAGATGGCTGCGGGGATCGCTCACGAAGTGCGCAATCCTCTGATGGCCATCAAACTGCTGGTGCAGACCGCCCGCGATCGCGGGGAAGCAGGAGTTTTGCGGGGACGCGATTTGTCGGTCCTAGAAGAAGAAACGCATCGGCTGGAACAATTGATCCGCACCTTCCTCGACTTCGCCCGACCTCCGCGTTTGCAAAAACGCTTGGTCGAACTGAAAGAGATGGTGTCTCATCCGCTGGAAGTGACAGCCAACCGGGCGGAAGCCCAAGGCGTGACGCTTTATCAGAACCTGCCTTCCGAACCGTTGTATGTCGAAGCCGACCTGGGACAGATGCATCAGTTGCTGTTCAACCTGCTCCAGAACGCTTTGGAGTCGGCCAGCGAACGCGAAGCCGGCATGGTGGAACTGCGGGCGCAACACGACAGCGATGGCACGGGCAAGGGCGAGCGATTGATCATCGAAGTCCACGATAACGGTGCGGGGCTACCGGCCGAAATTCGCGACCAGATCTTTGAACCGTTCGTCAGTTCCAAGGAAACTGGTTTGGGATTAGGATTGTCGATTTGTCGACGGATCGTTGAAGCCCACGGGGGATCGCTTTGTGCCGCGGATCGACCAGAGGGAGGAGCGGTCTTTCGTGTTGAGTTGCCGCTTGCGAAATTCGTGGCTGGGAAGGAGTCAAGCCGTGCCGAACTTACTCGTCGTGGATGACGAACCCAACGTGCTGTATTCGCTGCAACAGGCGTTGCAGTCGGAGGAGTTGACGGTTCAAACCGCACGGACAGCGCGTCAAGGGATCGAGCGGGTCCGCAAAGATCCCCCTGACGTGATCATTTTGGATGTTCGTTTGCCCGACATGTCAGGTCTGGAAGCCTACGATCGGATTCGCGAACTGGATGCTCGCGTGCCAGTGATCGTCATCACGGCCTTCGCGGCCACCGAAACCGCCATTGAAGCCATGAAACGCGGCGCGTTTGATTATCTGCTCAAACCGGTCGATCTGCATCAACTGCGGGAGGTCGTTGCCAAAGCGCTGGAAATTCATCGCCTCAGTACGGTTCCCACCTTATTCGATGAAACGGCCAGCACCGATGACGAATTGGCCGATCGCATCGTCGGCCGGTCGGCGGCCATGCAAAGCGTCTACAAAGCCATCGGCCGAATTGCCCCGCAAGATGTGACGGTGTTGATTCTGGGCGAAAGCGGTACCGGCAAAGAATTAGTCGCACGGGCGTTGTATCATCATAGCAAACGCAATCGTGGTCCATTCTTGGCTTTAAATTGTGCGGCCATTCCCGAATCGCTTTTGGAAAGTGAGCTTTTCGGCTACGACCGCGGAGCCTTTACCGGGGCAGATCGGCAACGGATCGGTAAATTCGAGCAGGCCCACGGCGGCACGCTCTTTCTGGACGAAATCGGTGACATGAGTCCGGCCACTCAGGCGAAGGTGCTGCGTCTGCTCCAAGAACAACGGTTTGAGCGGCTAGGGGGGAGTGAGACTATTCAAGCCGATGTTCGACTGATTGCTGCGACCAATCAGAATCTCGAAGAACGCATTGCCAAGGGGGAGTTTCGGCAAGACTTGTATTATCGGCTCAACGGTTTTACGATTGCGTTGCCGCCGTTGCGGGAACGGATGGACGATCTGCCGCTGTTGGTCGAACACTTTCTGCGGTTGTCGAGCCGAAAACTGGGCAAAACCGTGCGCGGCGTGCTCCCTGAAGCCATGGCACTGCTGGAGCGGCATCAATGGCCAGGCAATGTCCGCGAATTGGAAAGTGCCATCCGCTTTGCGGTCGTGCAGACGGTGGGCGAAGTGATCACGGTCGAAAGCCTACCGGAGTACCTCCGCGGTCGCTCCCCGCAGACGGTGCCGAATGATCTGAGCGAATCCGAGATCCGAACGCTCGTTCAGGAACTAATTCGGTCGGGCCAATCCGACATCTATCGCAAGGTCATTCAGGTGGTCGATCGTGTGGTACTGGAAGTCATGTTGAAGCACGTCCATGGCAATCAGGTGCAGGCCAGCGAATTGCTCGGCATCTCGCGGACAACCCTGCGGGCGAAAATGCAAGCGTTGAATTTGCTCAATGAACGGAACCTGCGTCCCGAAACAGAACCGCCTAGCAGCAGCGAGGCTCCGCCGTCGAGTAATGAACCTCCGCATTCCTGAAACCTGGATCTTCACTATTGTATCGGTTCGATGCCCCAACGGACGGACTGCTGTCGAGCAAAGCGATTCGGCGTTCCTGAGTCGATGGTTGCCACCGCTTGCTTGGAAGCAATTACGCTCAAGGCAATTTCTTGGTGCCAGATGTGAATAATTGATGTAGAGATGACAAAAAAATGTCCGCGCTACACGGCCGACGTCGATGGAGAAGGAGAGTAACTCTTCCCCCAAGATATTGCACCCACCGAGGTAACGACATATGGCAACGATCAGCGCGTCGGTCGGTCGAAATGGCGTCAACAAACCTGCGGATGCCCGAACAGTTCAATCTCTGCTCAATCGTCATGTAGGTTCTCTGGGCTTACGTCCTCTGGTGGTAGATGGGATCGTTGGCCCCAAAACCATCGAAGCCATTGTGGCCTTCCAACGCCGACTGGGAATGAGCAATCCCGATGGCCGGGTCGATCCCAACGGCCGTACTTTGGCAGGGTTGAACGGTGGTGGTGCAGCCGCTGCCCCCGCGAGTCCGCCGCCCCCGCCGACGACTCCTAGCAGTAGCAGCAACCCCGGAGCCGGACATGAACGCGACCCGAATTGGCCCCCCAAGCCGGCGTTTCCTCCTCTGACGAGCAATGCGGAGCGTGCCGCCATCTTCGGCAGCTTTGAGTATGTCCACGACCCGAAACCCAATAACCCGGAAAATATCCGCGTGTTAGGCG
>CALEEC010000186.1 GCA_937949245.1 uncultured Gemmataceae bacterium
TCACCACGCGGGTAAAGTTGAGCGGGGAAGAACGAAGTTCCATCAAGTCGGAACCCATGTAGCAGTTGAGAATCCCCAAGGTGATCAGTTGCGTGTCTTGCTGTATGGTTTGCGTGCTGGGCGAACCACCGAGTTTCTGCCGGGCCAAATCGCGTAGACGATCCACGGGAATCGGTTGCGGCCAATGTTCGCGAAGCACCACCATGGCCGCCTTGAGCAGTGGTTGATTGGTGGCCATGCTCATGCCGCTGGGACTCTTGAACGAAACATTTTCGTTGTTGGTGATGTCCATGTTCTCCGTGACGGGCACCGCCGGCGAGGCCACACACAATTGCCGCAACAACTCGGGTTGGATCGACCAGTTGGGCTGAATCCGCGAATGGCACAACAACGTTTCGCGGAACATCCGGTTGCGGAGGAAGTCCATGTACTGCTCGACCTGAATTTGATCGGTAGCTAACATCCGCAGCGTCTTTTCGATGTCGGGACCGAAGTTGGCCAGCACCATCGTGCCGATGCGGGATTCGCCCAGATATTGCAGGCCGTGCTTCTGCGCTCGTTCCGCGAAAACGTGGAAGTACAGCGGATCGTTGACCTCTTCGAGGTGTTCGTGGAAGAGATAATGATCGGCCTGATGCCGTAAGGTTTCCAACTCTTGCTTCAGCAAGACGGCATAGGCACTACCTTCCTGCTTGACCGATTGGGCCAAAAAATCCAGCAGTGCCCGCGCTTGGCGTGTCTTCACTTTGGGACCGTTGAAGCGTTCGGCATGATAACGCATCATATCACGGATCATGCCACGCATGTGCCAGCCGGGGTAGGTGTTGTAACTGATGTACGCAATTCCCTGCGGATTGAGGTTTTTCGAGCAGATCGAAAAAATCTTCTCTTGAACCGGCGTCGGCACCCAGGAGAAGACCCCGTGGCAGATGATGTAGTCGAACATGCCATAACTTTCGTCGACGTCCATGATGCTGGCATGACGTAGCTCGATGTTCGTTAACCCAAGTTGTTCGATGATCTTTTTCCCATCAGCGATCTGCCGTTGTGACAGATCGACACCCACCAGTTGTGCCCCCGGATAATCTTCGGCAATGGGAATGATATTGCCCCCCGCGGCACAGCCGAGTTCGAGAATGCGCGCCCGCCCTACAGGCATCGGTCGCATCCCGAACAACGTACCGACCACAAACATGCGATCAGGATGGGTTTGGGCAAACGGATGGCTGTCGTAAGGGACTTCATCGTAACTGTTCGATAGGGGAGTGGACGGCTTTGCGGTTTCTGGTTCTACCATGGAAGTATCCTTGGGGACTTCATCGTAACTGTTCGATGGGGGAGTGGACGGCTTTGCGGTTTCTAGCTCTGCCATGAAGTATCCTTTGTTCGTCATCTGGGACGGAGGAGGGCCGAAAAAAACTTCATCGAATAAGCGATAATCGTTCGGAATCCGAGTTTGTTTGACCGGCCTGCGCACCGAACATCGGTTAAAAACGGGAAACAATCCAATGAAAAGCGATCGAGACCTGCCATCGCGGCTGCAATACCTCAGAAAGCCAAGTCTCTTATAGAATATTCGTTTCTGTTGCTCCTTTCGGACATAACCGTACAGAGGCGCAGAAACGAACAAGTTCACTTTACCAAGCCGATCGTGCCAACGTAAGAGGCGAACCGAAAGAAATCCTCTGAAGCCTTTGTTTCTCTTGCCGCAGTTGCTAAGATGAGCAATAGCATTCCTCACCGCATGAACAAAGCCGACCGAGGCATCTCCGCCTGCGGATCGCTTGCGCACGGTAGAACTCCTGGGTCCGCCGGTCTGGCAACTTCGCCCCTGGGTGGCCCTGCTCGTTTCCGTGGTTGGAAACGTTACCTAGGGTAGGTCCAGGCATGAGTCCCACCAAGAAGTACGATTATCCCGATGATCTGTTCGACGATACTCGCATGAGTTTCGGCGAACACATCGAAGAATTACGCATGCGGATGCTACGAGCTTTGGCAGGTTTAGGTATCTGCCTAATTATCGGTTTCATCATCGACGGTCTGACCGACATGATGGGACTGCGTGATTATGGAGTCGGCAAAGTCGCGCTGAAATACATCACGCAGCCCGTCGAAAGCCAAGTCCGCGACTTCTATAATCGGCGTCAGGAAGAAGCTCTCAAGGTAAAGTTTGAAGAATTTCAGAAAAATCCTGACTACGACCTCATTGCTCGTGCGAAACAAAAGTTGGCATCCGGTTCCACGCTCGGTCAATTGACTGATGACGAACGGCTCGCTCTGTCGACGCAAATGGAAGAGATGCCCGTTCGGATTCCAGTTGAATCGCTCACACAGGCATTCGATCTCAAGGTGAAAGATCCCTCGATCACGCATATCGAAGCCCGCATACAGGTCTACCCCGCCTTCATCCACAACCTCGGCAGCAAGGGAGAAACCTTACTGGGAACCCGGCAATATCTCACCACCTTGAGCATCCAAGAAGCTTTCGTCGTCTATTTTAAGGTTTCTCTGTTGTGCGGTATCGTCATCTCTTGTCCGTGGCTGTTCTGGCAATTTTGGGCTTTTGTCGGTGCTGGGCTATATCCGCACGAGAAACGCTACGTTTACATCTACATGCCGTTCAGTATTGGCTTGTTCCTCGCGGGGGTCTTTCTCTGCCAGTTTTTTGTGCTTCCGGGGGCGGTGCGGGCGTTGTTGCTATTCAACAATTGGATTGGCCTCGATCCCGATTTACGACTCAACGAATGGCTGAGCTTTGCGATTATTCTTCCGCTCGTTTTCGGAGTTTCCTTTCAGACGCCGTTGATCATGCTGTTTCTCACGAAAGTCGGCATGTTCACCGCCGAAGACTTTCTCAGCAAGTGGCGTTACGCGGTCATGGTCTTGGCTTTGTTCTCCGCGCTGTTAACGCCGACTCCCGATGCGGTGACGATGTTGTATCTCTTCCTACCAATGTTTGGATTGTATATGCTAGGGATTGGTCTGTGTTGGCTGATGCCTCCCGAACCGTCCGAATTTGATGTTCCTGATTCCGATGAGGTGGCCGTTTAGTCCATGAATCATGCCGCTGCCCCAGCGAAAGTCTATCTTGTGGGAGCTGGTCCCGGCGATCCGGGACTCCTGACCGTTCGGGCAATCGAATGTTTGCAACAAGCCGACTTGGTGCTGTACGACCAATTGCTCTCCCGGCGTATTCTGGATCAGATCCCGCCGCATGTCGAGCAGCTTTGCGTCAGTGAACTGCCTGGATCGCATCCCGAGCGTTGGCCTCACATCCATCAACGTATGATTGCCGAGGCGCGCCAAGGGAAGTGTGTCGTCCGGCTCAAAAGCGGCGATCCGCTAATTTTCGGCCGGGGCGGCGAAGAAGCCGAAGCGCTGCACGAAGCAGGCATCCCCTATGAACTCGTTCCTGGGGTGACCACGGCCTTGGCTGCGGGGTCGTACCTCGAAATTTCGTTGACGCATCGTCAACACTCCAGTGCCCTCGCCTTGGTCACCGGCCACGAGGCCCCGGGCAAGCCGGACAGTCGAGTCGACTATTCGTCGCTTGCCCAATTTCCGGGCACCTTGGCCTTCTATATGGGCATCTCACGCCTCCCCGCGATCATCGCCGAACTGATCAAGCACGGCAAATCGCCGGATACTCCAGCTCTGATCGTGCATGATGTTTCCACGGGAGAGCAACGGGCAGTTACAGCACGGTTGATCGACCTCGAAAACGCTCGTCGTCAAGCGGGCATCGAGACGCCCGCTTTGATTTTGATCGGAACCATCGTGGGGAAGAAAAATCGACCCTCCTGGTTCGAGCGACGACCGTTGTACGGCAAACGCATTCTCGTCACACGCCCCCGCCATCAAGCAGAAACGATGATGCGTTCACTCGAACTGCTCGGAGCAGTACCCTACCTTCTGCCGGCTGTGGAAATCACTCCCCCCGATAATTGGCATCCGGTAGACGCGACCTTCGATCG
>CALEEC010000187.1 GCA_937949245.1 uncultured Gemmataceae bacterium
ATTCGTGCTGATGCGCGGCATGTTGCCGCTCTTGCCAATGGGCACGCAGTGTCTGCACGTTTTGGTACAGTTGCTGGCGGCGCTGACGATTGTGATCGCGGCAGGTGACTAAGTCGAGCAGGGCGGCTTCGTGGGTTTCCTTCTCGCGGTACAGTTCGGCCAAACCGGTCGTCGCTTGCAACAGGGTGCCGAAGATCTCGTCGAGGCGGGTTTGCAGTTGGGTGCGTTCGTCAGTCAGACGTTCAAAATCGGCTCGACGCTGTCGCCAATCGTCGTGCAGTTTGGAATACGCCGTTTGCAGCCCTTGAAGTCGTTCCATCATCTGAGCCAAGTTGCGTTGTGCCGCGGTGTGCCGTTGCTCGCGGAGGGAGCGTTCGTGTTTGTGATCGCGGATGCGTTGTTCCAGTTGATCGATGCGTTGTTGCAATTCGCCAGCGGCGATCTCGGCTTGTTCGGCAGCGACTTTCGCTTGCTGCCAGGCGGTTTGGTGATGCTCCAACTCTTTCTGTAAGCCGGAAATCTCCGTATCGGTCAGAGCGATTTCATCCCGCAACCATTCTTGTCGTTGCCGCAGTTGGCTGATGCGCGAGCCGAGGTCGCCCATTTCGCCGGTCAGCAGGCCAATTTCGCGCTCCAGCGCCTGAATCGGCAGATCCAGTCGCTCGATACGGCCTTTCAGTTCGTCGGCTTCGGCAAGGGTGCGTTGGATTTTGGCGTGCAACTCGGCGGCACTCTGACGCAGTTCGCGCAGTTCGCTTTTACGCGACAGAATGCCCATCTCGGCATGATGCGTGCCGACCGTCAGCGTGCCGTCGGCGTCGAGCAGTTCGCCGGCTTGCGTGACGAACCGCATCCGCTGCCCCCGTTGCAACGCCAACGCCCGCAAACGGCGTGCCGTCGCTAAATCGGGGACGATGCGGGTGTCGCCCAGCAGTTGCCGGGCTAGCCCTTGCCACTGCGGTTCCACGGTGGAGATCAACGTATCTGCAGTAGGGAATGCATCAAAATCGGTCGCTGCTTCTGGCTGCGGCCGCTGGGGCATTTCCCACAGCGGAAGGAAGCTGACACGCCCAGCAAAGATCAGCCCCCGTTGGGTCAGATGCTCGGCAACGCGATCGACATCGCGCACGACCAAGCGTTGCGCCACATCGCCGAGGGCCAAGTCGATCAGGGGGGCCACCTCGTGCGGTACGGTCAGCAGATCGGCAACCAATCCGACGATTTGATCGCTCCAACGCCAGGAGCCATCGGCCAGCTCGGTACGTTCGCGTTGCAGCAAGGCCACGACTTCGCGTACCCCGGTGCCAAGCCCCTCCTGACTGCGTTCCAACCCTTCCAACAGATCGAGACGAGCACGCACGCCGCTTTGTTCCATGCGCAGCGACTCGAGCAATTGGCGTAGAGCCGCGGCTTGCGTCCGCAATTTCTCGCGGGAAGCCTGCTTGTCGGCCAATTGCTGCCGTTTGTCGGCAAGGCGTTGCTGCAAGTCGGCGTCACTTTTGTCCAGAGCGGTCAGAGCCTCTTCGTTGGCTTGTAGTTCGGTGCGTCGCTCTTCGATTTTGCGTTGCTTGCGTTCGAGTTCCCCGCGTAGGCGATCGATTTGGCTGCTGAGGCTGACGACTTCATTGCGACGCATGCCGGCTAGGCGTTCGCGATCCGGTTGAGCTTCGCGATCCTCAAGCAATTGGCGTTCGAGTTCGGCCAACTGGGCATCGACCTGAGCGAGGGCGTCTTGCCATTGTTCAGCGACTTGGCGTTGTTGCTCAGTTTGCTGTGCCGCTTGATCGGCGGCTTGGCCGGCCTGCTTCAACTGCTCGAAGAGCGTGCGTAACTGCCGATCCAGTTCGAGCCGACGGATCAGCAACCGAGCGTGTTCTTTCTCCAATTCGGCCGATGTAGCACGTTCGTGCTGCTGCGTCGCTTCCAAAGACGCGATTTGCTGCCGAACCAAGGTCAGTTCGGCGTTACGGGCTTCGATAGCGGTTTCGCCCCGAGCCAAAGCCTGATCCAATTGGGCGATTTCGCTTTCCCAAGCCGTGGTTTGGCTCAGGGTTTCGCCCAACTCACTGCGGTAAGCTTCCAATGCGGCGCGTTCGCGGTCGAGTTGCTGCGTTAGTTCCCCGAACTCTTGCAGCCCCAGCCCCACGCGTAATTCCTGCAACCGAGCCGAATATTCCTGATACCGCTGCGCCTTGGAAGCTTGCAAACGCGCGGTCCGCAATTGCTTATCGACCTCGGCAAGAATGTCTTTGACGCGGGCAAGGTTCTGTTCGACTTTCTCCAGCTTGCGCAACGACTCGATCTTCTTGGCTTTGAAGCGACTAATGCCGGCTGCCTCTTCAAAAATCAACCGACGTTCCAGCGTAGAGGCTTGCAACAAAGCATCGACTCGCCCTTGTTCAATGATGCTGTACGCCGAGGTGCCCGCCCCGGAACCGAGGAACAAATCCTTGATGTCTTTCAACCGGCAAGGCTGACCGTTGATCAGATACTCCCCCTGTCCGTCGCGGTAGACCCGCCGGGTGATCTGCACCTCGGCGGCATCGGTGGCCAAGACTTTCCGGGCGTTGTCGAAGGTCATGATGACTTCGGCCATCCCCAGACTTTTGCGCGAGGTGGAGCCGTTGAAGATCACGTCGGCCATCTCTCCCCCCCGCAGCGATTTGGCCGACTGTTCGCCCAGAATCCAGCGAACCGCATCGACGACATTGCTTTTGCCGCTGCCATTGGGACCTACGATCGCCGTGATGCCGGGCGAAAAATCGAACTTCGTCTTGTCCGCGAAGCTCTTGAATCCGATCAGTTCCAGTCGCTTCAGCATGAGGCACACTCGCTTGGGAACAGGGAGGCTCGCCAAGCACTCCCTCCGGGATACCGACCTCTAGATACGCCGTCTGCTCGTGCATCCTGCGACCACCCCAACGCCGACCGACGCACGGCCCCCCGTGATCGGCACGCCGAGCAGCCGTCGCGGCATGCTTTCACAGGAGGAATTTTCGGTCCGTGAGCGACTGCCCCCCCGCGATCGGCACGCTGAACCGTCGCAGCGGTTTTCATCACGACTCCGACCTCGAGGACAGACTTTCCGTTGCCTTCGCCGGGGCAATGCGATGCTTTTACCGTTCTTCCGCGGCTTCCGCCTTGGCAACGCGACGAATGGGCGGACGTTCCTGGGTCTGATACAAAGTCGGCGTCTCGCCCAAGCGTTGATGGGCCAAGCGCAATTCCGCGTTGGATCGGGCCAAGGTCGGATCATCTTTGCCTGCCGCAGCCAAGGCTTGCACGCTGGCCGCCTGCGGTAACGCATCGATGCACAAACGGCAGGACAGACTCTTGGCATCGTCGGCTTTGCGGAGCAGTTCGACGATGTCGGGATACGTCGCGCCCATCTCGGCGAGATTCTGCACGATTTCTGTCAGGTCAAACGAACACTGCCGCTGTTCCTTGCCGTGTTTGACGGAGAATCGGCCGATGGTGCATTTGCGATCGTCAGGTCCGGCAGTGACGGTGAAATCGGGACCGACCAAGATCGAGAACGGCGGCATCAACTGGGGCGATTCGCCGAAGATCACCACTTCCGCTTTCTTGCCGGTCAACAGATGCACCATGCTCGACGAGCCATCAGCCACGCGGTGCAACGTGAACGAACGATTCATCACCTGCCCTTTGGCCAATTGGCTCTTGGGGTCCATCACCGTCAGAGCGCGGAAGGCTCCGTAACGCAGATCGGGATCATCATGAGCGAGCAGGTCTTGCAGTTTCTCGTAACTGATTCCTTCATCTAAGGCTGCCAACGCCGTCAGACAGTAGGCACGCAAGCTGGGGTGTTCGATAGCCAATGCCGCGAGTTCCCGCCCCCCAGTCGGATCGCCCAGATAGGCCAGCGCCTCGGCACTGGAGAAACGCACCAGCGGATAGGGGGATTGCAACGCGCTCTTCAAGACGCGGATGGACTCTTTGCCGACCGCTTCCAAACGCAGAGCCGCCGTGATGGTTTTGCCCGGATCGAGCAAGTCGGCTTCGAGATCGCGGACGTACTGGCTGTCGGGAGCGGCTCGCACCAGCGGGATCATCCGCACCACACGGAGGAAACGCGGCAGATTCAAGCGATACTGCGGCGGTACTTTCAGAGCAACGATCTGCGGTGGTTTGGGATCGGCAATTTTATCGGCCCCCGGTTGCGGTCCATGGAAGGTTTCGTTGATCCGATCGGCAACGTGCATGGCCGATCGGCCATTGGCAAATTCGCCTCCCAACTCCAGATAGAAGGGCCGATCAATCTGGCAGCGTCCGCCCCCCCAAACGCGAGCGAACTTGTGATCATCCAACCCGTTGGCCACCGACTCCTGTCCTGCCGAGCTGGACGAATCCGAACCTGCCGAGCCTGCTGCGGGGCTTGCCGAACCTACCGACGACTTCGCGATCCCCGTCAGCAAGGGGCCTTTGGCTTTGACCAACGGATGCCCCATCAATAACCCGTCGGCAGTGCTGCTCGGTTGATAGTCTCCCTGTTGGGCCAGATGCCGACGCACGTTGGAGGCCGAGTCGAAGTTGTACAATTGGCACTCCAACAGGGTGCCTCCGCGTAAGCTGGTGGCTTTGCTACCGGGAGGGAGAGTCACTTCGATATCGATGGTGTCGCCGCGTTTCGCTCCGGGAGGAATCAGGGCGGAAACCAGCACCAACGCATTATCCCGCGATGCCAGCAACTCGTTGACATTGTCGCGGCCGGCCTTCAGAAGTTGCTCTTTGAGCGCTTCGCGGAAACCGCCCGGAGGCGTCCCCCCGGTCCCATCCAATCCCACGACCAATCCGACACCGCTGACCGCGATCGGTTCGGCATTGGCAATCCCTGGCGAGACATCGCCGATGATCTCGGCTTTGGTCGTGACGGTTTTCTTGTCGGCCGGCTGCGAAGGAGAAGGCTCGGACTTGAACCAATTCATCTGCGGATCGAGACAGCCCGAAAGGCCGAGCAAAGCGCCGGCCCCAAGCAGGAGCGCACGTTTCATAAGACGTCCTCGCTGTTTGCCCGCCGGTTGCGTTTCCCGAGCTTCGGCTGGGCCATCCCCATCGACCGAGCCTACCTGCCGGGACCGCTGCCACGGATCGGACCAACTCGCTGGTACGAAATTTCCGCTTCTGGAATGTCGCGGCCATAGCCCATCGGCGAGCGACTGTCAAGATCGGCTTTCGCCGAAACCAACCTGACGCGAGGGGGGGCAGTAACGGCAATCGCCTCCCTCCGAGCGGCAGGCGTCAGCCCATCGTGGAAGACGCATCGACATGCAAGATTTTTTTTGCGTGGAACATGGCACGGCGTGGCAGGCATCGCAGGCATAGCAGGCATCGCACGGCGTGGCTGGCGTAGCAAGGCGAGCTGACGCCCGCCGCTCAGTAATGGAAGCGTCGATCTCCCTCCGAGCGGCGGGCATCAGCCCACCTTGTCCGTGTCCATCGACGAAGACTCCACCGCCCCCTCCGCGTCTACTGGATGGGGACGGCCAACAGTCATGGACCAGCACTAACGGCTTCGGCGCGGCGAAGGGCCAGATGAACCGCGTCGGCTTCGCTCGCGGCGATACACTCGATCGGGGCCGACCGCTGCGGCAATTCGATGGCAAAGCGATAACCGGTTTCCCGACGTTCGAGTTCAAACCATACCGCCCCAACTTTCTCTAACCGCCGACGCACCTGCGCCCAATCCAAAGGCATCGGCGGTTCGGTAATTGCACCATCGGCAGGAACTTCAACGCGTTCCGGCACGAGCGTTCGCACATAAACCGTTTGATGCGTCCGCGGCGCATTCGACGCAGGTAAGCCAGGCTTAGCCAACGGTGCTGACGGTGCCGATGGAACCGACGGAGTCATGGGCGCGAGCGTGGCCAAAGGCCGTGGTCCCGCGTGCATGGCCGGCGGCATCACGGAGCCTTGGGACGGCATCCGTGGCAACATCGGGTTCCCCGGCAGCATGCCAGGGGACGCGAACGGAACGGGAGGATAGCCCGGCAGACCGCCGAGCGTAGGGGCACAAGCGCCCCCCGGCGTTCACCCCGCACCGGCTCGACCCGGAATCAGGAGGAACCACGCCCCCAGCACCGCGACCAGCAGCATCGACCGCCCAGCATCCCTGCGCATGCGGCCCATATCCTGTCCTAAGTAGACGTGTTCTCCCTGGTGGCCGCGGCTCGCGACCCTGTCGATGGCTACCCCAGCGAAGTTCAACGATAGGAAAACCAGAGATTGCCGACGAAGCACCTTCCTTGGCATTCGCGGCGAGCTGGGCAGTTAGCATAACCCATCGCTACAATCAAGCCCGCTTCACGGCCCGCTGACCGAGAGAATCGGACAGACAAAATGGAATCCGAGCATCTCTCATCGAGACAGCGCTGGGGGGTTACCAATCGTTGCCCAGGATTTCTTGGCCGGCTCGGGTGCCGGTGGCTTGCCAGGTGGCCGGCGCGATGGTGTCGCGTACGAAACGTACCGAGCCGTCCAACAACAGGGCGTTGACTCCACCAGAGTGATAACTTCGCGCGGGGATCACGGCGTAGGTCGGATCGGTCTGGTTTCGCCCTTCGCGACTGCTGGTGACGTTGAAATCATATGTCGTCCCGGCCACGGTGTACGGCACCCGCGTATTGGGCGGGAACAACGTCGTGAAACCGGTATGGATCGCGCGACCGCAGACCCATTCGGTATGACCGTTGACCGGCGACCAAGCCCCGCCGGAGGTGGCCGCAGCGACACTCGTGGCCGTCGCTGGCGGTGTTGTGGGAAGCGTCGCATCGTGCACCCGCGGCGTGAACATTTTCCCTTCAGACATGGCCACGGTGTTCGACAAGCCATCGGTGTAGGCAGCGTGGGTCAAGCGCTGGTTGGGGCCGAACGCGCCTCCACCGTCTCTGCCGGTCAGTGGATTCCACACCAGATACAAGCCGACGTTCGCCAAATACGACAACGGATAATGTTCCACTTGTCCCGCCGCGTTGAGCCGAGGGCGATCGTTGGGATCACTGGGACAAATCAGCACCGGCACCCGCAACGTGGCCACCCCCCAAGGAGGATAATTCGCCAAGTTCGGACCGGAATGATAACCGGCCGTGAAGTCGATCAGGCGAAAGATGTTGTCGCCCTCCAAATGAGGTAAGATGAACGCTTGCAACGACCACGGTTGACTGGCGGAAGTCCCCGTCGAGATCGTCGATGGCGGAAAAAAGCCGTTGGCGTTTTCGTAATTGTGGATCGCCAAGCCGAGTTGCTTCAAATGGTTCTGACACTTCGCCCGCGCCGCAGCCTCTCGCACTTTCTGCACCGCCGGCAGCAGCAGACCAATTAACACCGCGATGATCGCGATCACCACCAACAGTTCGATCAACGTAAACGCACCACGCTTCGACTCTAAAGTACGCATACATCGGTTTCCTTATCAGGATGGACACACCCGGGTATCTCGGCCACGCCGATGGTAAATCCCTCGGATCGTGAGTCCCTCGGAGGCGCGTAGCATACGGAAGCGGAAACACCGCGGCGGAAGCGAGCATCTCTCTTGATGAGACTCAATCTCAATAAGCACCTTATCGCGGCCGCTCGGCGATGGCAAGGGCGCGAGAGAAATTTCTGCCCGGCGATGCCAATGCCGCCAGACTCAGCAGGCACGCGTTGTTCTGCCCTTACAGTAAGCATTCGATGTTCGCGTCTGTGAAGAGTTCTTCTCACGAGCGAAAAAGGGTTTGGTCCAACCGGATCGCAGTGGTAGAACGAATGGGAGGATTCCGAGATGAACCGCGTCTCGGTGTGCTGCCTCCCACTGGGGAGATTCACGCCCATTACTCTATCCCCCCGATGTGCTATGCGACGACATTCCCTGACACTCCTGTTTCTGTTGCTCTGTTGTGGTACGGTGGTCGCCGATGTGGGTGATCCGCAAGTGGCCACGGAACATCCGTGGTATCCGGGAGAACTTTCCTGTTCCACCTTCGAGCGGTTATTTGCGACTCAAGCCGCTTTGTATCAGCGCGTCACCGGAAAGCCGGTGCAGACCGAAGAGGACCGCGTCTTAGCGTCGTGGTTGTGGCGCAACACGCATTACTGGCACGGCGAAGAAGGCGGACAAGATCTGTGGGGCAAAGGTCTGGGCAAAGGCCCCGACAACAAACAGCGCGAATACTGGACTGGGTTGTTCGCGCACGGCTTTTCGCTGTGTGGCACCACGCATGCGCAGTGGGTCGGCGAAATGGAAACACTGCTGGGCCACAGTCGTGGCCGAAGCGTCGGCACCCAAGGGCACAATTCGTTTGAAGTCTTCCTGCAAGGAGGAGAGTACGGCACAGGCCGTTGGGTGCTGCTGGATCACGACCTGTCGACGGTGATCTTCACCCCTGATGGCAAACGGTTGATGGGACTGGCCGAGATCGCCCCGAATTGGAAGCAACTGACCGATCGTCGATTCCAACCGCAGAGCCAACACGGTTGGCTCCCCTGTGGGTTATATGCTGGCGACAACAGCAGTTTCTCGGCCTTCGCCGTCGCGGAATATCTCAGCGGCTACAGTGGCCCGCCGCCGATGGTGCATCTGCGTCGTGGCGAAACGCTGCGCCGCTATTTGCAACCCGGGTTGGACGACGGCAAGACGTTTGTCTTTTGGGGACGCAACTACCGCACGGCGGGAATCCCCGGCCCGGAACGCTCGCGCACTTGGGTGAATCAACCCGAGAAGATGTATCAATCGAAAAACGGTACGCCGCACATCGACGGCCAAGCCCGCTTCGCCAACGCGGTCTACACCTTCAAGCCCGACTTCCGCGGGGATTATCGGGAAGCGGTGATTTCGGAAAACGATCAACAGGTGACCCTCGAATTCACCACGCCTTACATCATCGCTGCGACCCCTGCCAAAGACTCCGCATGGGGCATCTATGATCCGGGAGCCCGCAACGGCTTGGTGCTTCGCGGTCAACCGGTGGGCAAAGTCTCGGTTTCGGTCAATCGCGGTGCCTCGTGGATCGACGCAGACATGACCGATACCACCCTCGACCTGACCGACGCCGTCAAGGGCCATCGACAATACTGGCTACGGATTCATCAGCCGGCCAAGAATCTGGTAAGCCGTGATCTGACCATTACGACGGTCTGCCAATGCAACGTGGCGGTGATTCCGCGTCTGACCGACAACGGCAGCCAGGTGCGGTTTGAAGCCAGCCGACAAGCCCAGGTCAACGTCGGCCCGAATCTACCGCAAGTGCAGCCGCATGTGATCGCCGGGAAGATCGAGTCGCCGACGGTCACTCTCGAAGTGGCCACGCCGCGCGGCGAGCCGATTCGGCAGATCTACGCAGCCGCGCACGTTCGCTCAAGTTCGCCCCCCGATCCGAAGATTCTCTACCAGATCGAGTACTCGCGCGACGGAGGCAAAACTTGGGAACCGTTGGTCAAAGATTGGACGGTGCAACGCCGCCCCGAGGAACCGAAAGATTTCTGGAGCCAAAGCATGTGCTGGGGCAACGTCACTTTGACAGGACCCACGTCAAGCGTGCAAGTGCGTTTCCGCAACAACGGGGGGAAAGTTTACCTGCGGCCCGAGGTTCATCTGGTCTATGCCACCTCTTCGCCGGATCGCACCCGTGTCACCTTCGCTTGGAGCGACGACCGTGGCCAGCACACCCACAGCCACACGACCAACGGAGCCAACGACCAATGGACCGTCCCCACCGGACGTAACGTCCAAACCCGCTGGGTGGAATATGAACCCGTTCCGTGAGGGCTTCTGCTGTCATTTCCCGCACCGGTAAGAACTTCTTCATCGCCGTGTTCTCACCGGCGGCATCCCTTCGGGGATGGGAGGGCCGGGTTCCGTGTCGTCATGATTTTCTGATGCGATGTGTTGCAGTGGCGGAATCATGGCCCGGCAGGGGGACTGTCGCCGATGATGGTGGTGAGTTTCTCGCTGTGGAGCGGGCCGCCGCTACGGACGGGGTCGCCGGTCAACTCGAAGCGAACGCGGGCTTCGCCACGGGCTTTGGCACGCAACTTCACTATGTATGTCGCCGTCTGCTTTGGCTGCAGCGGCAGACCATCGAATTGCACCAAACCAGGAACCAAGCGATGCACCGGATTGGCCGTCTGGAACTCCAACAGGTCATCAGGATAATGCACCTTCAACTGTAAATTCGATGCGGTCGCCGAGCCGGTCGATTCGACCACAACCTGGTACGTCATTTCCTCCCCCACTTTCGCCGTGCCCGGTTCGACCGTGGTACGCCAACGGACGGCCGACACGCCGATAAAATCGGTTTCCGCCTCGGCTTTCTGTTCTAAACCGCGGTCGGCACGGATCGCTACCTGGGTTTTCCGTTTGCCGATCGTCGGTGCCGTCAGAACCAATCCCAACGTCTTGCTCTCCCCCGGTTCCAAGCGAGCGATGATCCATTGCACCTGATCGCGGTAGACCTGCCCTTGGTGCGAAACCTTCGTCGGTTGAGCATCTGGGGGCAACGCCTGCGTTACGCGGATATTGTTAAGCGTGGCATTCCCCAAGTTTTGCAGCACCACCTCGTAACTGGCCGGCTGATTGACGTAGGCTTCGCGAGGCGCGTTGAACTTCATGCCGAGCTTAGCTTCCAAAATGTTGATGGTCGTGCTGGACTCGTCGTAGACGCGCTCGGCTCGCAGAAGCGTCTTGATCGTCAACGGTCCCGTTTTCTTGGCCAAGATTCGATACGGAATGCTCACCTTTTGCCCCGGACCTAATCGGCCGATGGTCCAGATCTGCCGATTGTTGGCCAAGTCGATCGTCGAGGGAATCCGGCCGGCTGCGGTTTTGGTTTCCAACGCAGTCAGTTCCCGCTCGAATTCCAGCCCTTCTGGCAGCGTCTCGCTCACCTGCACCTCTAGGGCTTCGATCTTGGTTGGATTGGTAATCTCGAGTTTCATCGGGATCGCATCGTATAGCACTGCTTGGGAAGGAGCGGATTTGACGAGTTTCAACGTCGGTCGGTTCAACTCGGTCACCACACATTGGCCATGCTCGAAGCTCACGCGGGCGCAGTTTTTGACCGAAGTCGCTCCCGGTTTGGGCAACAGCACCAGTGTGATTTCCTTGGTGGCTCCTGGTTCGAGCGTGCCGAGTTTCCACTGAAGATCTGGATCGACCGCGGTCGGCTCGGGGAAGGAACGCTCGAAGCGGGCATTGCTGGGGATGGCATTGCGAACGATCACTTGATGAGCCGCCGCTTGCGTCGGGTTATGCACGATGAGGCGGTAGGTCAATTCTCGATCGGTCGCGGAGTAGGACGGCACCCGCACATGCAGCGTCACATAGGGGACCGGGGGATCGCTCCAGGACGACGACGCGGTTCGGGTCCATGCAGGAGTCGATGGGGGAGTCGGTGCGGAAGTCGGCGAAGGAAAAACCGGTGGTAGGAGGTCGGCCTTGTCGATCCGGGGCACCGGCTGGGCAGTCGTTGGGCTCGCCGTGGGGAGAACGACCGTGGCATCGATCGACTCTTGTTGCAGGATGTTTTGCGGTAACGGTTGCGGCTTGCTACCTTGGCCGTCGTTGGGAGCCACCGCATCGGCCAAAGGCGGTTCGACTGTCTGGGCGGGCACTCCCTGCACGCGTGGGAAATTCCTTTGAGCCAGGCTAGTGCCGGTCGATAGTCCCAGTCCCA
>CALEEC010000188.1 GCA_937949245.1 uncultured Gemmataceae bacterium
ACCGCTCCGGGGCGAATTTTGCCCGAACGCACGTCGGCAATCAGACCGGCCAAGGCTTTCGCGGAATAAACGGGATCGACCAGAATCGCCTCCTGCGTAGCCAACAAACGCAGGGCTTCTTGACCTGCGGGAGAGGGAATACCGTACCCAGGGCCGATGTGGCCTTCGTCGGCGTCGATGTCATCGGCAGTCAATTGCAGCGACACGCCCAGCAACCGAGCGGCCGAGTTTGCGTCTTCAGCTAAGGCGGTCGGGATGTGCCAAGGCCAAAGCATCGGACAGATGGAGCGCACCGGACATTTCAGCCCCAACAACGCTTTACCCAACGCGACGCCGGCCCCCGTCGAACCGGACGAGGAGACATAAATTGCATCGGGAGCCAACCCCAGTTCCGCTAATTGCTCGACGATCTCGGCCAAACACACGGCATAACTGACGGCCGCCATCGGTACAACCCGCGGTCGATGCCAGACATACGGCTTTCGGCCCTGCTGCCGGAACATGTCGGCTTTCGCGGCCAACAAAGCGTCGAGTTCCGGTCCCAAGGGGGTATCGACGAACTCGACATGGGCACCCACCAGATAATCCAGCAGCAAATTCCCCTGCGGTTGCGTGGCATACGAACCGCGATACAGGTACAGCCGACATTCTAGGCCATACTTGGCACACCCGGCCGCGGTCTGTCGGCAGTTGTTCGATTGCACCCCGGCTCCCCAGACCAACAGATCGCACCCCTGAGCCAAGGCGTCGCCGAGGAGGAATTCGTTGTGCCGGGCTTTATTCCCGCCCAACAATAAGCCAGTGCAGTCGTCGCGTTTGATGAAGACCCGCACCGGCCCGATCGCTGCCGCGAAGCGAGGCACTTCCTCCAGCGGAGTCGGTAGATGCGCCAATTTCACCCGCGGGAGCTGATTCGCGAGTTGCTGCACTTGGCGGGGCGAAAAAGGCGGCTGGAGCATGGCAAATTCTCGGATCGCTTGCCTATCAATGGTTTGATGACCTCGATATCGTTATTGTCGGAGTTGCGGCCGAGGCTGCAAGGGGAGGGCGACTTTCCCGATTTTTGGACTTGCAATCTGGAGGGTAATTCCGACAATTCCCTCCGCAAACGAGTCCGAGTCCTGAAGGACGTGTCCGCCGATGTCTAAAGATGCTCGCAAGATCGTTATTATCGGAGCTGGCCCCGGGGGATTGGCCGCGGCATTGCTACTGGCTCATGCCGGCCTGAAAGTCAAGGTCGTGGAACGCCTTCCCCGGGTCGGCGGGCGTTGCTCCGCGATCGAGGCGGATGGCTTTCGCTTCGATACCGGACCAACTTTTTTCCTCTATCCGTTGGTGTTGGAACGTATTTTTCGGCGGATTGGTCGTGATCTGCGTTCGGAAGTACCGATGGTCCGACTCGATCCGCAATATCATCTGATCTTCGGGGCAGGGGGCGAACTCCGCTGCACCGGCGATGTCGAACGGATGGAACAACAAATCGCCGCGATCGCTCCGCAAGATGCCCGGCACTTGCGCCGCTTTTTGGACGATAATCGGCACAAACTGGAGCGGTTTCGCCCTGCGTTGGAGAGTCCGTTTCTCGGTTGGCGCGACCTAATCCGCTGGAGTTTGCTGAAACTGCTGCCGATTCTGCGGCCATGGAAGTCGCTGGACATGGAATTGCAACGTTACTTTGCCGATCCACGGATTCGCTTGGCGTTTTCCTTCCAGTCGAAATATCTCGGCATGTCGCCGTTCCAGTGCCCGAGTTTGTTTTCGATTTTGTCGTTTCTCGAATACGAATACGGAGTGCATCACCCAATCGGTGGCTGTGCTGCGGTCAGCGAGGCGATGGCCCGCGTGGCCGAGGAAATGGGGGTCGAATTCGCTTTGAATGAGGAAGTCCAGCAACTGTTGTTCGAAGGACGCCGAGCCGTAGGCGTGCGCACCCAGCATGGCGTAGAACGTGCCGATGCTTTGGTGATCAACGCCGATTTTGCTCAGGCCATGACGAAGCTCGTCCCCGACTCGTTACGCCGACGATGGACCGATCGCCGCTTGGCCCGCAAACGCTATTCCTGTTCCACCTTCATGATGTATCTGGGCATCGATGGTCGATACGACCACTTGGCCCATCACACCATCTACACCTCAAAAGATTATGTGACCAATCTCGCGGACATTGAGCAGCATCATCGTTTGTCGGACGATCCGTCGATTTATGTGCAAAACGCTTGCGTGACCGATCCGAGTTTGGCTCCTCCGGGCAAGAGTACGTTATACATCTTGGCTCCGGTGACGCACATGCATCCGAATGTGGATTGGGCCAAAGAAACCGCGCCATTCCGGCGCAAGGTGTTGGGGCAGTTGGAAAAGCTCGGCGTCACGGGGTTGGAATCCCGCATTCGCTACGAGAAAATCATCACGCCGGCCGATTGGCAGGATGCTTACCAAGTCTATCGCGGAGCCACCTTCAATCTCGCGCACAATCTGGGGCAGATGCTGCATTGGCGGCCCCACAATCGCTTCGAGGATCTAGAGTCGGTCTACCTCGTCGGAGGTGGGACGCATCCAGGCAGCGGGTTGCCGGTGATTTATGAATCCGCCCGCATCACCTCCCGCTTGCTGTTGCAAGATTGGGGGATGCAAACCGATTGGTTGGAAGAATACGACACACCTCCCGCCGAGGCGTTGGTAGGTTCCACGGTGGGGTAGTCAGGGCAGGAAACTGAGAGAGGAACAGAACGATGATTCAGTCGGCGGGCACGGGACGTGTGGCAGTCATTGGAGGGGGCTTGGCCGGATTGTCGGCGGCTTGCACCTTGGCGGCACGGGGATACGCGGTCACCGTCTTCGAGAAAAGCGCTTGGCTGGGGGGGAAGGCCGCCGTGCTCGAAGCAGAAGGCTACCGCTTCGACATGGGGCCAACCATTCTCACCTTGCCAGGAGTGCTACGACGCATCTTTGCCGAAGCGGGCGTCGAATTGTCGCAACGGCTGGAATTGCTCCGACTCGATCCGCAGTGGCGGTGCTTTTTTGAAGATGGTTCGCGGCTCGATCTGGTGGCCGACGTGCAGGCCATGAGCCAGAACATCGAACAACTCACCCACGACGGCAAAAGTGCCGAGGGCTACCGCAACTTCATCCGCTTATCCCAACGTCTGCATTCGATTTCCGATCGCTTCTTTTTCTGGAAGCCGATCGGTGGGATCGGCGATATGTTCAGTTTTCGCGGTAGTCTGCAATGGTCGGTACTGGGCGACGTGATGCAAATGCGTATGGGGCGATCGGTAGGGGCCACGGTGCGAAAGTATGTGCCAGACGCGCGTGTAGCCCAGATGATCGATCACTTCACCCAATATGTCGGTTCGTGCCCCGATCAGTCGCCGGCAGTGCTTTGCGGTATCGCGCACATGCAGACCGAGGAAGGGGTCTGGTATCCCAAAGGCGGGACCGGTGCGGTGCCGCGAGCCTTAGTGCAGTTGGGCAAGGAACTGGGGGTGGAATATCGGACCGAAACCGGGGTGCGTCAGATTCTGTTGAGTGATCGACGTGATCGTGTCGTGGGTATCGAGACGGAAACCAGCGAAGTTTGGCCTTGCGAAGCAGTGATTTCCAATGCCGATGCAGTGCGAACGCATCGGGAACTGTTGCGGGTGCCCAACCTCGGCACCCTGCGTTTCGAGCGGCAACGCGATTACGAACCGGCTTGCTCGGGAGTGGTGCTGTATCTCGGTTTGGATCGGCGCTACGAACATTTGGCCCAT
>CALEEC010000189.1 GCA_937949245.1 uncultured Gemmataceae bacterium
CCTGCGAGGGAACGAATCCTCGGCTTGAGGTAGAGATGCGATTCACGGATCGATGAAACATTTCGTTGGGAAAGGAATTTAATCAGCGATAGCAAAAATCACTGACCGTTCCCCAGGGGCGATCTGCATTATTGATGTGACGATTGACCTTGGTAAGATCGCCAAAGCAGGAACGGAGTCGGAAACTGAGGAGAAAATCTTCGTGGCCGAGTTTTTCCCTCCCTGGGGCAAAGAGCGATAAAAAGGATGATGAAAGAGTGCCCGCCATTCTCTCGTTGGTGGAAGGTCGTCCCAACGAAGGGAACCCCTCGCATCGGTGGGTTATGTGCCCCGAGGGGTCGGCAAAGGAGGCCGGCGTCATGCGTCGTTGCCTGACGGACCACAGTAGGAGTTGATCTGATGAACCTATTCGGCTGGCTGCAAGGCTCGCGCAATCGGCGTCCCGCTGTGGTTCGCCCGCAAGTCGAGTCCTTGGAACTGCGACAAAACCCTGTCATTATTGCCAACCCCGATGTGTACGACACGGTTGCCGGCAGTGTCCTTGCCGTGCCAGCGAAAAACGGGGTACTGGCCAACGACTTCACCACTTCCTTTCCTGGGAATGTTCTGACGGCTGTGCTTGCGACAGGATTGCAACCTGTTGCCAAAGGTTTGCCGAACGGAACATTCCAGAATATCTTCGGTGCGACTCTCGATCTCAATCCGGATGGCTCGTTTATTCTCACGACTCCCTCCGACTTCCCGCCGGACATTACTCAACTCACCTTCAGCTACGTTGCGGTCGATAATGCTGCCGCGTTGCCGCCGGATAAATTCTCGGCTGCTACGACGGTCATCATCAATGTGAAACCGGCGGATGATCGTTTGTACGCAGTCGGGTCGGGGCAGGGGTCGCCTTCGGTCGTTCGCGTGTTCAATGCTCGCACGGGGTTGGAGAAGTTCACCTTGGAGCCGTTCCCCAACTTTACTGGGGGGGTGAATGTCGCGGTCGGTGATGTCAATGGCGACGGTCGAGATGATATCATCGTCGGGGCGGGCGTTGGTGGTGGGCCTGTCGTTCGGATTTACGATCACAATGGCAACGACCAAGGGGCCTTCTTCGCCTACGGGACCAATTTCCGAGGCGGAGTCCAGGTCGCCGTCGGCGACATCGATGGCAACGGCGACATGGAGATCATCACTGGGGCCGGCATCGGTGGTGGGCCGCATGTGCGTATCTGGAATAACGACTTGTCGTTCATCACCCCCGGCACGGCCTTTGGGAAGTTCGGCTTAGCGGGCGAGTTTTTTGCCTACGAGTCCACTTTCCGGGGAGGGGTCAACGTAGCGGCTGCAGACATCAAAGGAATCGGCCGCGATTACATCGTTACCGGATCTGGGGTCGGTGGCGGACCGCTGGTGCGGGTGTTCGATGGGATCGGTGGTGGATTGCAGCATCAATTTTTCGCCTACGAGCCTTATCTTCGCAGCGGAGTGAACGTGGCTGCGGCTGACTTTGGCAGTGGCTTCGCTGACATTTTGACCGCCCCGGGCGAAGGCACGCCGATCATCAATCACTTCGATGGTCGCACGGGAGCGTTGTTGCGCAGTTTCACCGCTTTTGCCGTCGATGCCCCGACCGCAGGGGTCTTCCAGAATGGTCCAGCCGTCAATCCGATCACGGGCTTTTCCGGTTTGTCGGGAGGGCTGATCCCACCGGCAGGCATCCCCGGATCTCTGACCAATTCCAACACGTCGTTCGGAACGGGGCAAGCTATGGCCGGCTTCCTCGGAGGAGCATCTATTGCCGTCGCGAAGCGGGGAGGATCGCAACCGGCGATTCTCGTGGGATCAGGTTCCGGCTACCAGGCACGGGTACGCATCTTCAATGCTGCCACTCTCGCGGAGATTGAGAACTTCGCACCGTTCCCCAACAACTTCCTGGGCGGTGTCAGTGTCGGGGGAAGTGCCTAAGGTTCTCCGTCCGAGCGTGAAACGCACACGGGAGGAAATTCCTTCCTCCCGTGGTTTCTCGCGGATGGCCGAACGTTAGAGCATCAAGGCGAACAACCATTTCTGTGGTCGAAAACCCTGGGAAACTTTCCTTCTCAAGGTTCCTGCATGGTTGGAGGACGACGCATGCGCCCCGAGCTTATTGTTTCGGGGTTATCTTCAAGTTGCGGTACGCTACGGGGCCATGATCGCCTTGGAACATGATTGGACCCGTTGCCGATTCTTTGCCGGTGACACCACTCGGAGTAGGGCCTTTCATTTCGACGTTTTCGTGGATCGTTTCTCCGTTCAGAATCACCTTGACGAACTTGGCGTTGGCAACTTTCTTGCCGGCCTCGAATTTCGGTGCTTGGAAATCGATGACGAACTTCTGCCATTCGCCAGGTTTTTTTGCAGCATTGACCCGTGGAGCGGCGGCACCATACAGGCCACCGATATCGCCTGGACCTACCTTCGCTTTCCCGTAGCTGTCGAGGATTTGGACTTCATACTCGCCCATCACATAGATGCCAGAGTTCGAGCCTTTGGGCACCATCACTTCGACTTCGATGACACAACTGCCGAAGGTGGCTTCCGAATAAATGTCGACACCACCTCCCTTTGCGTTAATCAGTTCGGGAGTGCCGGACTGAACTGGCTTGACGACCAACTGGGTGGGAGATTTTTCATCGAGAGCCGCTTGTCCGACGGTCCACTTGCTTTTCTTCGGATCGCCTTTGAGCTTCCAGCCATCAAGATTTTTCCCATTGAACGGTTCGATCGATTGAGCGCTGACAGGGAGTGCAGCCCACAACGCTACCAAACTGACACAAAGGATTCGCATTGCAGATCACCTCTTGAGAAGGAAGGGGAAGGTAGGTCCATTGAACGAGGATGCAGGCATGGAGCGATTTTCCTAGCCCACTTTCTCACCCGAGTGCCACAGCATCATGGAACAAACGAACCGACTGCGACGCGTTTTTCCCTCTCGGCTCTCGCATCGGGTGCATGGTTGCTTGCCGGTTTAGCTTAACGGTAACAGGCGGGAGTTAGCAAATACCGGTTTCCAAGGCAGGAGTTTCCAACGTAGAAAAATTCCGTTGGCAAAAAATGGGTCGGCGCGAATCAACTGCTCGACGGCTTCAGCAGATTCCGCTTCGTAAACGATCAGTGCTCCGGTATCGTCGGTCAAGGGGCCAGCGGCGACTAATTGGTCTTTTTCCAGTAGGCTGCTCAGATATTGCCGATGCAACGGCCGAATCGCTGCGACTTTCTCGGGATCTTGCAGGTATTCAAAAACGGCGGCAAATTTCATCAGCGAGTCTCCTTCCAAGCAGAAGCGGCGCGGGCATCGGGGGTGCGTTCGTCTGCCGACACCACCCGCGACAGCCAAGCGTACATGCCGAACAGCGTTGCCGAGAAAGCGAGATCCGAGATCAAGGTCATCTGATGAAACGGCAAACCGGCAGCATAAGCCGCGAACAGTCCGGCCAGGTCATAGCTATAGGGCAATGCTTGGTTCCACCAAGCACCGAAGTTCGTGACCAAGAAAAACTGGCCGCACGCCAGCAAAGTGACTCCGCCGATCCTCCAGGGAGATTCGGTCGAGCGTAACAGTGTGGCTCCCAACAGCAGGTAAATGCCGATGCTTGCGTAAACCCACGGATCGAAGGGCGGGTACTGATACATCCACGCGAGAGCCAAATCGGTGGCAGTCATCATCAGCAACGGGAACAATCTTCCCCCCAAGGTGGGTATCCGAGCACCGGCGAACAGAGCCATCGCACCTACCGGGGCCAGGTTGGGAACCTGGAGTCCAGCAGGCAATAATCGCGTCAGCAGACACAATCCCGCAACCCCCATGAGCCACCAAGCTATCCACGGATGGTGGGTCGATAACTCAGTTTCGCTTGCCCGGACCATGAAACTCGTACTCCCGTCAAGAGCAAATCGATGACTGTCATCATCCTACCGATCCCTTCTCGCAACAGCAAGTTACCATCGTGGTTCAATAGTTCGGTGAAATCGATATTCCTAGATGTTTTTCAGTTCTCGACGGCCAGCAATCCTGGTGATGCAACGCGGAGGGGGATCGAGACGCCCGCTCGGATCGATTCTCGCAAGGGAGTAGCAATAGCGAAAACAGAGGAAGATCGGACGACTCAAGCCGAAATGGCGAATGGGACGACGCAAGCCGAAGTCGCTGTGAAATCTCAGGAATGTTTCGGGAATCGGATGAAGTGGTACAATCGGAACAACCGATACCTTTTCTGTCCGAGAGGGGCGGAATCACCGAGTGTGGGTTGGCCAAGTCACGGCCAATCTGAGAATCCGGTGTGGCGGGGCCGACAGCGGCCCAGGCCAAGGAGGTTACCTGCATGACCGGCGAAGAGGTGTTGGCACACACCACCGAGACGGATATCCTTCGGCAGCAACTGCTTCAAGCGCAACGGCTGAGCAGTGTTGGAGAACTCGCGTCGAGTGTAGCCCACGAATTCAATAACATCTTGACCACCATTATCAATTATGCCAAATTAGGCATGCGCGCTAGCCGGGAGGGTGACCAAAGGCAAGCCTTTGAGAAAATTCTCAAAGGCGGACAACGGGCCGCTGCCATCGTGAATAGCATGTTGGGCTTCGCGCGGCATGGGGCGACCCAACGCCAGCTGACCGACTTGGTCCGACTTGTCGAGGAAGTCTTGCTCCTGACCGGCAAGGATCTGATGAAGCATGGCATTCAGGTCGAAAAACACTACCGCGGTCAGCCCCAAGCTCCGGTGATTCCTTGCCAGATCGAACAGATTCTTGTGAATTTGATCATCAATGCTCGGCAGGCAATGCCCAACGGAGGAAAGCTCAAGATCGAAGTCAGCGAAAACAGCGAGCTGGGACTGGCAGAGATCCGCATTAGTGATACAGGAGTTGGCATTCCACCGGATCAATTACGGCTCATTTTCGAGCCGTTCTACACCACCAAAGCCCCCGATGAACATGGTCATGGCGGAACGGGACTAGGACTGAGCGTCTGCCGACAAATTATCGAACAGCATCAAGGTCGAATTCGAGTCGAAAGTGTTGTGGGCAAGGGGTCCACTTTCACGGTGAAGTTGCCGCTACGGTTGATCGAAGATCGCGAATAGGCTGTCGGACGGTTTCTCTCTTTTTCCGGGGACTTCCTATTCCCCCGTGTCGCTCTTTCTCAGGCAGCCCCTGCGAAAGATCGGCATGCGGTGCAGTCACATTAGCATCGTGACGCAAAGCCCAAGCCAAGTGGATTTTGGGATAAGGCGAGAGGTTTGGCACGCCGGCGTGGCGTCATCAGGACATGGAACGCCGGTGCCCCAATCCCTCGATGCGGACACCAAAGCCGTCGAGGTCAATTTCCTCGACTCGTTCCGGTTCGCCCGGAGTACGGCGTTCCAACAGTAAGCGAATGAACCCCCATATACTCGCGGGTTCGCCGGTGTGATCATAACCGGCGGCATCGGTGTCCGCTTCAATCAGCCAACGCCAAGCCCGGCGTTCTTCCGTCCCGGTGTCGGACGCTTCCTCTTCCCACCCTTTCAAGGTGCGAGCGATCGCTTGAATGGCCTGCCGAAAAGTCTTCGGATCGTGGACGAGCAGACGAAATTCATCGGGAGGGTGATCGAACTGGGTGTTCGGAATCGCCCGTACCGATTCAAATAACCGATGCTCCAAGTAGGAACAACGCCACGGGGACCACAAATGAAAGCTGGTCGCGGGGGTTTCAAAGGTCAACCCGTGAATATCCACTTGCATTCGTATGCTCCGACTCAAAGACCATAGACCGTCGCTATCCTAGCAAAATCAGCGCTTGGGTGAAGATCCGATGAATCCCCTGCTCGCCGATTCCTGGTACTTGTAGGCGGAACTAGCGAAGTGCGAGCGAGCGGGGAAGATCGAATCAGGGAGCGATGATCCTTACTC
>CALEEC010000190.1 GCA_937949245.1 uncultured Gemmataceae bacterium
GGATGATCTGATCGGTATCGATATTATCCCCCAGAACGTAGGCTTTACCTTCGATGATGCGTTTCATCACTGTGGCTCCTTGTCGTAGATGCTTTCGTTGTACGGTTTCGCTTGCGTTTGCCAACCGTTGCCCTCACTCACCAATGCCGGAAAGATGGTGTCGGCTAGCATGGATGGACCGGGCGCGGTGATAGCATCGCGGGCAACTGTGGCCGATGCCGCGAAGACGGCATTGCGGGCACGGCCCCTTTTCTTTCGTCCCCGGTTCAGCCAAGATGGATGGAACGAATCACGCGGAAGGTGGAGTCTGAGCGAAGTTTTGCAGCAGAGGAAACATCGTGGACAATCGGGATGCGTTAATTCGTGCGATCATTGACCACCCCGAAGATGATCTACCACGTCTGGTGTTCGCCGACTGGTTGGAGGAACACGGGGCCGCGCTGCGGGCGGAGTTTATTCGAGCGCAAATTGAGTTGACCCAATTGCAGTTCGACGAAAAACGCCGGGTCGATCAAACGCATCGGGTCTACAGTTTGACGCAACAACTGGAAAGCGAATTGAAGGCAGAGTTCCCCATAGGATTGCGTCGGATCGACCATTGGGAGCGTGGTTTCGCCGCTTCGGCAATCTGGTCGGCGCAGGCGATCTTGGAAACCAAGCAATCGGCTGCGGTAGTACCTCCGACGCGGGTGCAAATTTTCGTGGATGTGCCTCCGCGCGAGTTGCCCCAGGTGTTCGCCTCGCCGCTGTTGTTTGGCGTGCAAGAATTGCGTTTTGCCGGCGAACCGATCGGCGATTTGGGCGCGGCTGCTTTGGCTCAGGCGACGAACCTTTCGCGCTTGCGCCGCCTGTCGTTGAACTACCAACGCATCCAAGATGTCGGCGCGAATGCCTTGGCCCAATCCCCCTGCTTGGAAAACGTCATCGAGGTCTTCTTCTCGGGCAATTGGATCAGTCGCAGCATGCGGATCGCTTTACGCAGTCGCTTCGGTGTGGTGCAAATCTGAACTTCCCCTGCCGCGTCTTGATCTGATACAACGTAGGCAAGGCGTGTTCCGGTACGCTGCTTTGCTAGGGAGAATCGACGAATGCCCGATCAACCACGTTTTTACCTGACCACCGCGATTGACTACCCTAATAGTCTTCCCCACATCGGCACGGCTTTTGAAAAGGTCGGAGCCGATGTGCAGGCACGCTATCGCCGTATGGAAGGGTACAACGTGTTCTTCCTGATGGGCAACGACGAAAACACCGTCAAGGTCGCTCGCAAAGCAGCCCAGTTGGGCCGCGATACCCAGGAATACTGCAACGAGATGGCCGCCAAATTCCGCGAAGTCTGGGATACGCTCGGCATTCAGTACGATGACTTCATCCAGACGAGCGAACCACGGCATCATATCGGCTGTCGCAAATTCATCCAAAGGGTCTACGACAACGGCCACATCTACAAAGGAACCTATGAAGGGCTGTACTGCGAAGGGTGCGAAGAGTTCAAGAAAGAGTCGGAGATCAAAGACGCGGGGGGGGTGTGTCCCAATCACAAGACGCCCCCCATTCGACGCAGTGAGCCTTGCTATTTTTTCGCCCTGTCGAAGTTCCGCGATCGATTGCTGAAGTTTTATGAGGAACACCCCGACTTCATTCAACCCGAAGCGCGACGCAACGAGATTCTGTCGCTGGTGCAGACCGAACTACTGGATGTCAATATTTCGCGTCGCGGGGAAAAATGGGGCATCCGCGTGCCCTTTGATGAAGAGTACACCATCTACGTTTGGTTTGATGCGTTACTGAATTACATCACCGCGATTGGTTACGGCACGGATGAAGAGCGGTTTCGTCACTGGTGGCCGGCCGATGTGCATTTCATCGGCAAAGACATCACGCGGTTTCACTGTGCATTATGGCCGGCCATGTGCTTTGCCGCCGGCATCGAGCCGCCCCGCAAGGTGTTCGGGCATGGCTTCGTGTACGTCAAAAATGAGGAAACCGGCGTCGTCGAGAAAATCAGTAAATCGCTGGGCAATGCCATCAACCCGATGGACATCATCCAGAAGTTCGGTCCCGAGCAGTTCCGCTATTATTTCCTGAGCCAATGTCCCTTCCCCAGCGACGGCGAATTCGGTTGGGAACGCTTCGCCACGGTCAACGATGCCGACTTGGCCAACAAACTGGGGAACCTCAACAGCCGAGTCTTGACCCTCATCACCGGCAAATACGCCAAGACGCTCGAAGGCACTGCGGGACACTCGCCGCAACCCATTGATCCTGCGTTGGATCTTGCCGCACTGGTCGAAGAGATTCGCGGTTATGTCGAAACCTGTCGCTACCATCTGGCTTTACAGACGATCTGGCAAAAGATTGTCACGCCAGCCAACGTCTACCTCGAATCGTACGCCCCTTGGACGTTGGTCAAGACCGACCGCGAGGCGGCCAAGCAGGTCGTTTTCAATGCCGTAGGACCTTTGCGCACCGCAGCGATCTTGTGCAAACCGTTTTTGCCGAAGAAAGCAGAGACGATCTACAAGAGCTTCAACTTCACCATTCCTTGGGAATCGGTGCGTTACGCCGACGCAGCCCAGCCGGCCCAGTTCACCGGCGATCTACACATCTTGGCCGAACTCGACGACAAGGGCAAGCCTAAGCCATTGTTCCCCCGGATCGGCTGAAGTCGCCGCCGCTGCGTTGTTGGACCGAAGTAGGTCGGCCGTATGGCACAGATCACTTCGGTGGGAAAACTAAACGGGCCAACGCGCGACAGTTTTTCAAGATGCTCGGCAGGTTGGGCTATTGAATTTCCTGAAACCGCCACACCGGCACATAAGGCGGTAGTTCGCCGGTGTGATACGCCTCGGCACCGATCAGGTTCCGCAGTCGCTTCAACGCTTGGCGACGCACGGTCACATAGTAGAAATCGCAGCGTGCATCCCGCACCGAGTCCCAGATTTGATACAGGCGATCGGTCTCTTTCAACACGACCTGATAGATGAAGCTGCGATCATATTCCAAAAACTGCTTCGAGTCGAGATGCCGGCGAAACGCCCGATTGAAAGCCAACATCTCATTCACCGTGCCTCGATCGGGAAAACGCAAACTATCCTGCACCAGCGGGGCATCATGCAGGTCATGATAACGCCGACGTAACAGATTCAGATCGTTATCCAAATC
>CALEEC010000191.1 GCA_937949245.1 uncultured Gemmataceae bacterium
GAACGGCGCGAGCAACTCGGGGTTCTGCGCTCCTGGTCCCCCGGCGATCACCAACGGATCTTCGCGACGCCGATCGGCCGCGAACACGGGAATGCCCCCCAGGTCAAGCATGTTCAAAACATTGGTATAGCAAACCTCGTATTGCAAACTGAAGCCGACCAGATCGTACTCCCGCAACGGCGTGAACGATTCCAAGCCGTACAACGGCAGATTCCGCGACCGCAATTGCCGTTCAAAGTCCGGCCAAGGGGCAAACGCCCGTTCGCACGCCCACTGCGGCTGTTGGTTCATCAACGTGTACAACACTTGCAAGCCGTGATGGCTCATCCCCAAGGTGTAGGCATCGGGGAACGCCAAGCAGAGTTTACCGCGTACCTGCCGATGGTCTTTGACGACGCTATTCAGTTCCCCTCCGAGATACTGCGCCGGCGTACTGACGCGATGCACAAAGCGTAAAACCGCTTGCTGAAGTTCGGTGTTCATGGTTTCCGTCCAGTTCATCCTCGATCCGAAACACTCAACGCCGGGGGGCGGAATCGGTCGAATCTATCATGTCGACTCCTACGATTGTGATACTCCATATTATGGCAAGATACGGAATTCTTGTCGTCGGTCGAAGAATAAAAATAGCCGTTATGTCGGCCCATGCTGCCTTGTGCTTTCCACCAAGCAGCCCTCGGTAACTAGGAACATTAGCGAGCGTTAGCAGAACCTAGTTTCCGGGACTCACAGATCATAAGAAAGCTAGAGATCCATATCCGACCATACCTGAAGAACCAGCCCATGTGGACACCACGCCGACTCCGAGCGCCGCAGCAAGATCGGGAATGCCTTGCCCAACCGCCTTGGCAGCAGTGGGAAGCGTTATGCCAAGCCAATCAGCAACTTTTGACCGCGGCCGAGGCTCGGCTCGCAGGACGGCCTTTGTCCGAATGGCGTGCCCAAGCACGAGCAGAACTGTTGCCCGCGGCACGGAAGTATCTCCTCGCAGGGGGCGAAACGGTATCGTTGGCTTCGGGACCAATCGTACTGGCCGGACATCAGCCCGAATTCTCGCATGCCGGCGTGTGGATCAAAAATTTCGCCCTGCACGGCTTGGCGCGCCGACTCGCCGCGGTGCCCCTGAACCTCATCGTCGATAACGATCTGGCCCCGACGCCGACCTTGCGTTTTCCCACCTGGCCAAACGGGCCACGACCCAGCGATCCGCGAGAAGTTCGCCTCGCCACGCTGCCGTTGGAATTGGTCACCAACGATGTTCCTTACGAGGAAGCCCAGTTCGCCCCCGATTCCGCTTTCCATCGGTTGCCTCAGCGACTCGGGCCATTGCTGGCATCTTGGCCTTTTGAGCCGATCTTGGTCGAATCGTGGGCGTCGGCCTCGGCGTGGAAACTCGATTGGCCCGACTTGACCAGCAACGTCACCCGCTTGCGCCGCTTCTGGGAACGACAATGGAATTGTCACAACCTTGAATTGCCGGTCAGTCGCTTGGCCGAAACCCCTGTATTTCGGCAATTTCTGGCCGCAATCGCCGCCGATCACGCTCGCTTCCACACCATTTACAATCGTGCCGTCGAAACCTATCGACGATTGCACCGCTTACGCAGCCGCAATCACCCGGTGCCTCTGCTACGCCGCGAGGGCGAATTGTGGGAACTGCCTTTTTGGTGCTGGTCGGCGCAGACGCAGTTTCGGCGTCAGCCGTTGTGGTACGACGGCACGCGGCAATGTTTTCGGGGGGAGGAAAACCCCACGAAGATTCGACCGCGTGCCCTGACACTGACGCTGTTTGCTCGGCTGTGCTTGGGCGATTGTTTTATTCACGGCATCGGCGGTGGAAAATATGATGAAGTGACCGATGCCATCATCCGCGACTGGCTCGGCATCGAACCACCCCGCTACATCATCCTTTCCGGCACGTTGCATTTGCCGATCGCCGGTTTCCGCACGACCGCGGAGCAGTTGGTACGGCAGGAACGCTTGGTCCGCGATTTGTATTGGACGCCGGAACGCTATCTTCACGATCAACCTCCCCCCGAGGAGTTGACCCGCAAACTCGCTTGGATTGCGGAGCATCCCCCCGATCGCGCGGGTCGGCGTGCCCGTTATCGGCAGTTAGTCGAACTGACGCAGCGATTGCGTCAGCGGGTCGACCAGCTTCGCGTGGATGCCGAAGCGGTCTTGCAACGGATGCGTGCCGAGGTGTCGGCCAACGCCTTATTAAAGCGACGCGATTATCCGTGGCTGTTCCATCCGAAAACGCAGTTGGCCGAGTTCCTCGCCCCCTGGGCCGATGCCGCCCCCCCGCTCTAACTGCCTACGGCCAAGGCACACCGACGCTGCGCTAGCAGGCAGAACTGGCCTTAGCTATTACGGACGCCGTATCGGCCCTGCGGAGGCTATATCGGTCACGCTGACGCCGTATCCGCATCCCCCCTTGACGCGGTGCATCGGTCACGCTGACGCCGTATCGGCACATCGGCACACGGGCACTCCGCTCTCGCTTGTCAGCCGCGTTCTTCTCGCACGACCGGATCGGAGGTAGCCGCAGAAGCCGGTTTCCGCGGCAACGGGAGGGCCGAATCGAGGTGGCCTCGCGGCAGGGTGTCGAGCCGCCAAAGTTGATCCAATCGTCCCGCCGCTGCCGCGATGGCATCGGGATGCAGCAGCGCCACGGCCGTACGTTCGGTCGCGTGCTGATGCAGTTGTCGTGCCAGGCCGGGCATGCACGCGGCGGTATGGGTCAGCCAGATCATCGTCGGCGGTTGCGTCAGCCGGGCGGTTTCGATCAATTCGTGGATCACATCCACTGCTTGTTTGGCCAAGCCGGCGCAGAAACCTTCCCACTCGTCCGTGGCCAAAGAAATGTCCTGATACCAATGTTCGCTACGCACGCTTAGTTCGGCTCGTTGACCTTGCCGGTAGGCCAGCAAGGCCAGATCGAGTTGCTCGTAGAGGGCTTGTTCCGCTACGGCCGAGTCCCGTGGATCACGCCGACACAATCGCACGCAGCGATCGGAGATGCGGTCCAGCAAACGTTCCTTCCAAATCCGCAGCGACAGACGGGGTTCGTGAATCGGCGGTCCGCAGCGGAGTTGCTCCGGGTGCAACTCGACCAAAGTGGCACTGAAAGCGAAATCGTCCAGTTCGACCACGACCAAGACATTCGGCCCCGGTCCTTGTCCCGTTCCCGAACGAGAAGCGACGCGGTCGCGTGGCGAACGATGGAGCGGCACGACGTTTTCGGGGAAATGCGTGGGAAGTGGCTCTGGAGTCACCCGTGGTTGCAGCACGGCGAGCATCGACGGTTCGTTGTGGAGCGAGCGCATATACCCGTCGAAGGCCAATGCCAACGCTGCCGCGGCACTGCCGCGCCAAGGCAGTTGGGCTTTCTCTGCTAAGGCCGTCAGCCGTTTCACCTGTGCCATCGTCAGATAGGCCGGCAAAGCGACACTCAAGCCCTCGACATCGGCCAAGGCAAGTTTCAGGCGATCGAGCAGGGTTTGCGTGGCTGTGGCCGCGTCGAAGCGATGCCGGGCGGCTTTCCATTCGAGCGGTGCCCCCAGATGACCGAGGTAACCTTGGCAGGCCAAATGCGGTAGCCGACGTGTCACAGCCACCCCCACTTGGCCGACACTGAGGGTACGGCCTTCCATACTGATGGCCAAAGCCAGTTCCCCATGCGGCGGTTCCAAAGGCACCAAACGTATTTGGCCGTTGCGTAAAGCCACCAGTCGCGCCCGGGTGGCATCGAGGTCCAGACCAAACAGATGGGCTGGTTCACGTCGCGGAGGTTCGGCAGATTTGCGGGACGACCAATTGATCCAGCCCATACGCAGTTTCCGTATCTGGGGAAAACGGAGCCTCAAAAGGCGACACCGACCGAGGGCTTATCACACCTTCGCCTTAGCTTAGCCGGATCGGCAAGAGGCTTCCAGCGTGGTTCGTCATTTTCTGCAAACTGCCGGGCAGAGCCAACATGAGTAAGCCGCCGAGGCAAACTCGGCAAGTTGCCTCGGCGGTTGGGCAAGATCATGACGCAACAACGGCAAACCGGCACCGGCACGGTCACTTCCGTCGGAATAGATCGCTTTGGATCACCTCATCGACCAGATCGCGGAACCCATTTCCCTTTTGCACGACGGTTTGAGCGATGCGGTCGAGTTCCGGCCGATCGGAAAAGCCCATGAGGCGTCCGCTCGCGTGCGTGGCCAGGGTCTCGGCCAGAGCGCGGGTGATCGTCTGCGGTTGTTGCTGCAACAACCGCTTGTAGTCGGTCAGATTGCGGAAGCGTTGACCGTTGGGCGTCTCGCCACTGGCATCGACCGCCGGCCCGATGCGCCATTGGACAGGGCGTCCGCCGGTCAGGCTCGCATCAGGGCGGGGAAAATCTTTGCCCAGGCTGCGATAGTTGGTGCGCCAGCCTCCCATCACGTCGTAATTTTCCAGGGCAAAGCCCGGCGGATCGATCACGCGATGGCACGCATTGCAGGTCTTCAGGCTACGATGCTTGTCCAACTGTTCGCGAAGGGTCGTCGCGCCGCGGATGTCCGGTTCGACTCCCGGCACGCCCGGCGGAGGAGGCGGGGGAGTGATCCCCAGAATGCGTTCTAGCAGATACGCGCCGCGGGTCACGGGTGAAGTGGTCGTGCCGTTGGCCGACACTTTCAGCACGCTGGCATGCGTCAGCACCCCACCGCGATGATATTCCGGCTTCAGCGGCACCTTCCGCATGGCTGGGCCTTGCACGCCGGGGATGCGGTAATGCTTGGCCAAGCGTTCGTTGACGAATGTCCAATCGGAATCGATGAAGGTCATCACACTGCG
>CALEEC010000192.1 GCA_937949245.1 uncultured Gemmataceae bacterium
GCTTGCCGACTCCGCTCCCGGACACGCCAACTTCCAACAACGAACCGAAACCTCAGCCGAACGTGCTGCCCAAAGTGGAACCATTGCCCAAAGGCAATCCACTGCCGAAAGTGGAGCCATTGCCCAAGGTCGAGCCGTTTCCCAAAGTAGAACCGCGACCGCGACCGGCACCTCTTCCCCCCGCGGCGAACCCCGTCGCGGCAGGAGCCAAGCCCGAGGGGGCGAAAGCGGAACCGGCCGGTGATGCGCTGAAGGAAACCAACGCCCAAGTTAGCAAAGTCGAAGAGGCGGCCAATGAAGCCAAAGACAAAGGCGACACGGCTTGGATGATGATGTCCAGCGCCCTAGTGATGTTGATGCTCCCCGGCCTGGCGCTGTTCTACGGCGGCAGGGTACGCAAGAAAAACATCCTATCGACCATGATGCACAGCATGGCGACGCTAGCCATCGTGGGCAGCTATTGGATCGCGGTCGGCTATGGCTTGGCGTTTGGCCCTTCGAAAATCACGGTCGATCTCTTCGGGGTCGAAGGGGGCGGAATCATCGGCTGGCATCCGGACTTGTTTTTCCTGCAAGGCATCAAGTCAGACGCCAAATTACCGAACAACAACATCCCGGTTTATGTCCATATGATGTTCCAAGGGATGTTTGCCATCATCACTCCCGCTCTGATTTCGGGAGCCATTGCCGAACGGATCCGTTTCTGGCCGTTCTGCATCTTCGTCATTCTTTGGCTCACTCTGGTCTATTGCCCCCTGGCTCACATGGTCTGGGCGATGGACTGGTTTTACGATGTGCCCGAGAACGGCGAACAATTGGGAGCCAGCGCTGTCGGTCTGCTCGGCAAAATGGGAGCGCTGGACTTCGCGGGAGGAACCGTGGTTCACATCGCTGCCGGTGTCGCGGGGTTGGCCTGCTCGCTGGTGCTACGCAAACGGTTGGGCTACCCCACCTCGCCGATCCATCCCAGCAGCATGGTGCTGACCCTGCTGGGGGCGGGGCTGTTGTGGTTTGGCTGGTTCGGCTTCAACGGTGGTTCGGCCACGGCGTCGAACGCTCTGGCTGGCTCAGCGTTTGCCGCGACGCAAGCGGCGGCTGCTGCCGCAGGCTTTAGCTGGATCTTCGTGGAATGGCTGCACCGCGGTAAACCGACCGCTTTGGGACTGGCCTCGGGCATTGTCGCGGGATTGGTGGCTGTGACACCGGCTTCGGGATTCGTCTACATCTGGGGTGGCTTGATCATCGGTCTGCTGTCGGGGGTCCTCTGCTATCTAGCGGTGACCTTGAAAGCCAAACTCGGCTATGACGATACCTTGGATGCCTTCGGGGTCCACGGCGTCGGCGGTTTCTTAGGGGCAGTACTGACCGGCTTATTCTGCTACACAGCCGTCAATTCTGCGGGACCAGATGGCTTTTTCGCGATGAACATTGCCAAGTCGCGACCGCAAGCCATCACCCAAGAAATCGCCTCCTGGGAAGGCAAACTGCCGAAACTGGAAACGGCCGTCACCGACGCCAAAACCAAGCTCACCGCCGCGGAAACGGCCTTAGAAACCAACAAAGACGACGCCAAGCTGAAAAAAGCCCACGCAGCCGCAGAGACCGCCGTCAAACAAGCCCAATATGCCTTGGATCACGCCAAGAAACAGATCGAAGCACTCCAAGCCGAAAAAACCGCGGTGGAAGAAACGCTCGCCAAATGGAAGAGCGAAGAGCGCACCTCGCTGAGCCAATTTTGGATTCAGCTCAAGGCGGCCCTTTTCTCTGGACTGCTGGCCTTCGTACTCAGTCTGGGGCTCGCGTTCCTGGTGCAGAAAATGACGCTCAACAACTTCACCACTTCCGAAGCAGATGAAACGGAAGGTCTGGATACGACCGAACATGGCGAAGTGGGGTTCGATTTCGGCCTGGGCGGAGCCGATGGAATCCTTGCTGCGAAAGCTCAGGAACCGCGTGCGGCCAAGGCTCCGCCGGAAGGCAATCGCTTCTCGGTGATCGTCGAAGGCACCGAAAACGGCGAACTGATGCGAGCTTGGTCGGCCCTGTGCCAGCCCAAGGAAGAAGCGCCGGATGCCGACTTCTTGGCCGTCTATCCGTACCTCACGACCATTCAGGGCAATAAATTCCGCTTCCGCGGTGGAGATGCCAAGGCGTTGAGCCTACGTCTCGAACGGCTCTTCAGTAAAGTGCTGAACGGCCGACCGATTCGCGCCCGGGTCGAAACCTAAACCAAGTGACGATGCCGATGTCCCTACCATTTCCCATCTTCCGCCGAGCGTGGCACCAGCCGACTCTCGGCGGATGTGAGCTATGCAGGCTTTCTCTATCTCTTGCACTCTAGCCGATGAAGGGTTCCACGAGTGAAACTGATTGTGGCTATCATTCGTCCTGAAAAATTGGAAGAGGTCCAGCAGGCGCTCAACCAACGCGATGTCTACCTGATGACGGTGAGCGATGTACGCGGTTGTGGTCGTCAACGGGGCTACACCGAAGTATACCGCGGGACTGAAATTCAAGTCCGCTTGCTGCCGAAGGTGAAGCTCGAAATCGCGGTGAATGAGGCTTTCGTGGAAGCGACGGTGGAGGCCATCGTTCACGCAGCACGCTCGGAGCAGACGGGACAGATTGGCGATGGCAAAATCTTCGTATTACCTTTGGAAGATTGCGTCCGCATCCGTACCGGCGAACGCGGCAGCACCGCTATTGGCCCCTGAAACGAGCTTCCTACATGCGCGTTGTTGGGGCAACGCTTCGTTGATGAAGATGGCCTGGAAAACTCCGTCGACTTACGTCGACGGCGCGCCTTGCCTGCGAAAACTCCGTCGACTTACGTCGACGGCTCGCCTTTGGCCTTGCCTGCGAAAACTCTGTTTCGCCAGGGCGCGTCGTTGCGTGGAGTCGCATCGCTCCTAGTTCTTTTGCAGCAGTTGACGCAGCACATATGGCAAGATGCCGCCGTGCTGGTAGTAGAGCACTTCTTGCGGCGTGTCAATGCGGATGATTACCGGGAAAGAAATCACCGAGCTGTCGGCACGCGTCGCCTGCACGGTCAGTTCGCGTCCTTGAGCGAAACCACTGTTGATGGCGTCCGCCATGCCGGGGATCGAGTAGAGTTCCTCGCCGGTCAGTCCATAAGCGGCTGCGTTCTTGCCGGGGAGGAATTGCATTGGCACCACTCCCATGCCGACCAAGTTACTGCGGTGAATGCGTTCGTAACTCTCGGCGATCACGGCCCGCACGCCCAACAAGCGGGTTCCCTTGGCCGCCCAGTCCCGTGAAGAGCCGGAACCGTATTCCTTCCCCGCGAGAATCAGCAACGGCGTGCCTTCCTGCTGGTATTGCATGGCGGCATCGTAAATCGACAGCTGCGTCCCATCCGGCAAGTGCCGCGTGACTCCCCCCTCAATGCCAGGGACCAACAGGTTCTTCAACCGCGTGTTGGCAAAGGTGCCGCGCATCATCACTTCGTGATTGCCCCGGCGTGCCCCGTAGGAGTTGAAATCCTTCGGATCGACTCCCTTGGAGATCAGATACTTCCCTGCGGGGCTGTCTTTTTTGATCGAGCCGGCCGGGGAGATATGATCGGTCGTAATGCTATCGCCAAGGTAGGCCAAGACCCGGGCGTTGACAATGTCTTGGATTGGAGCCGGCGTCAAAGGCATGTTCTCGAAATACGGCGGATGTTTGACGTAAGTCGATTGCTCGTCCCAAGCGAAACGATCGCCTTGGGGAACCTCCAAGCGGTTCCAATAACTATCGCCGCTAAACACGCTTGCATAGATGCGTTCGTACATCGATCGATCCAAAGCCGCATCCAGGACTTGTTGCAACTCGGCTTGGGTCGGCCAAATATCCTTGAGAAACACCGGCTTGCCTTGCGGATCGTGCCCGATGGGTTCGGCGTCCCAATCGATGTCGATTCTGCCGGCTAACGCATACGCGACCACCAACGGCGGGGAAGCCAGATAATTGGCGCGTACCTCGGGATGGACCCGCCCTTCAAAATTGCGATTGCCACTGAGCACCGCCGAGACCACCAACGAACCGGCTTCGATCTCCTTAGACACCGCTTCCGGCAAGGGGCCACTGTTACCGATGCACGTCGTGCAACCATAGCCCACGACATGGAATCGCAGCGCTTCCAATGCAGGGAGCAACTGTGTCGTTTTCAAGTATTCGGTGACCACCTTCGAGCCAGGGGCCAAACTAGTCTTCACCCACGGTTGCGTCGTCAAGCCTTTCTCGACAGTTTTCTTGGCCAACAGACCAGCGGCCAACATCACCGAGGGATTCGAGGTATTGGTACAACTGGTAATCGCGGCGATGACCACCGAACCATGCTTCAGGGCCACTGAACCGTTGAGCGGAGGATGGCTCGTTGCCGAGGCAGCCGGGGCGGTCGCTGTTGCGGTCGTAGTTGCACCGGCGAGCGGCACCGTCTTGGGTTTGGCCGTGCTGAGCAGTTTGGGCAACGCTTCGTGGAACGATTTCTTCACCTCCCGCAGCAAAACCCGATCTTGCGGTCGCGAGGGGCCGGCAAGGGACGGTTCGACAGTGGCCAGGTCGAGTTCGAGCGTGTCACTGTAGACGGCGGCCGGTGTATCCTTGGTGTGAAACATTCCCTGTTCTTTGTAGTACGCCTCGACCAGTTGGATCAACGCCTCGGATCGGCCCGTGGCGCGCAGGTAGCGGAGGGTCTCGGCGTCCACGGGGAAAATGCCGCAGGTCGCGCCATATTCGGGAGCCATGTTGGCAATCGTGGCGCGATCAGCCAAGGGGAGTTCGGAGAGGCCTTCGCCGAAGAATTCGACGAATTTACCGACCACTCCCTTCTTGCGGAGCATCTGCGTCACGGTGAGTACCAAATCGGTGGCCGTCGCTCCCTCGCGAAGTTTGCCGAACAGTCGGAAGCCCACCACTTGCGGAATCAACATCGACACCGGCTGGCCGAGCATGGCCGCTTCGGCTTCAATTCCACCGACCCCCCATCCCAGCACGCCCAGGCCGTTGATCATCGTCGTATGCGAATCGGTGCCGACGAGGGTATCAGGATAAGCGGTCTGCTGCCTATCGACGAACACCACGCGGGCCAAATATTCCAGGTTGACTTGGTGAACGATTCCCGTCTCCGGCGGAACCACCTGGAAATTCTGGAACGCGGTTTGGCCCCAACGCAGGAACACATAGCGTTCGCGGTTGCGTTCGTACTCCAGGGCGGTGTTCTTCTCGAACGCTTCCGGCGAGCCGAAATTATCGACCTGCACCGAGTGATCGATGACCAGTTCCGCCGGTTGCAGCGGGTTGATTTTCGCGGGATCGCCCCCCATCTTGGCCATCGCGTCGCGCATCGCGGCCAGATCGACCACGGCCGGCACCCCGGTGAAGTCTTGCAACAACACCCGCGAGGGGGTGAAAGCGATTTCCGTATCGGGTTCCGCAGTCGGATTCCATTGGGCCAACGCTTCGATGTCTGCTTTACGCACCGACAGGCCGTTCTCGGTTCGCAGTAAATTTTCCAGCAGGACTTTCAGCGAGAACGGCAGTCGGGCCACTTGCGGAAAGAGTTTCTCAACGGCCGAGAGTCGATAGATGGTGTAATTCTGCCCAGCGACACTGAGGGTGGACTTACTCTGAAAACTGTCGAGCATGGGGAAATTCCTTGCAGATTATCGGCAGCCAACCGTCGACACGGTACGGTCAGAGGAAAACGACTTTACCGGCCATTCTAGGAGATCCGCCCTGACTTGGCCTATGTCGCCCTGCGGAAAATGGGGCCGGAGGCATCTTCGCGTCGGAATCCGTTGCATGGTTTCCCCTTGCCAGCGGCGGAGCATTCCTTGATGCTGCGCGGCATTGAGTGAATTCGATGGTATCCCGCTTGCTCCTCATTCCCCAGCTCGGAGCAGTTGCTGTAGCCCATCCAGCCCCACTCCTCGCGCCACCTTTTACAATCGTTACCCTCTCTCAAGATTTGCAGGATGCCAGGTGCTTCGATGGTATCTGTTATTGAACCACTATGTCAGCCGACGTTACCTTGAGAGAAGGGAGCCAATCGGCTAGCAGAATCCTTGAAAGATTCTAGTCGTTTCTCCCCTGGTTCGGTGAAGTCGAGTCGGTTGGTAAGGTGGCGACTGCTTAGAACGCCGACCTTAAGAACCTGACTACAAGACTTCATTGCCTTGGAAAGGAAAATGCTATGAAACGTCTGTACCATGGGAGATGTATGGTCGTGCTGGCCCTGCTCTCTCTCATGATCGGCTGCAACCATACGCGCCACAGTTGTTGCGCTTCGCGGTCGATCCCTGCTCCGCCCCCTTGCGGGTGTGCTAATCCAGCACCTGCGGGATTGCTTCCTCCCGCGAATGTACCGCCTCCCCCTCCCCCCGGAGTCGGTTCCTGATGTCCCTAGCCTTATCCTGGCCTTGCATACAAGGTGGGAGGCAAGCGATTCGCCGAACCTCGGTTTTTGATGTCCCCAACCGATAGGCGTCGCGGTACAGTTCTCCTCGTCGGTTGCCCGTTTGACCTCAGATGAGCGAGCGGTTACCATTCGCCCATCTGGGGTGTGTTTTTGCTCCACTGCCGAGACCCGGAGTTA
>CALEEC010000193.1 GCA_937949245.1 uncultured Gemmataceae bacterium
ATACGCCGGAGGTGAAAGAACGCTTTCAATGGGTGAAACTCCCGTTGCGTCCCCGCGATGTCCGCGATCCGTTGGCCATTTCTTACTATCGCCGATTGTCGATCAGTGAACGCTTGAACTACGGCATCCCTGCCCAGCAACTGTTTGCCAGCGGTTTGCCGGAAGAACTGCTGCCGCGTGAACTGGTCGATGTCCGCCGTCGTCGCACCTCGGTGCCTACCGATTTGGTGCCTTCGCCCCAGGCACTGAACAATCTGATGCCTCCGCAACTGCAATATCGTCCGCCGATCTTCGAGGTGCAGCGGGCGCACTTGCCCTCGTATGCCCGGCATATCATCGAAGAGTTTGCCCGCAAAGATCTGCCGGTGAAGTATGTGAAAGTCTTCCGCGCCGAGCATCGTATGGTTACCCCCCGCGAATTGACCGGTATCAAACGCAAAGAGGTCAACCCGGAGGTCAAATCCAACAAAGAATACGCTGTTCCCCCGTTGGATCCGTATGCCCCGGAGACGTTTTTGCCTTTCTACCTCGGCAAATACGATCCCCAAGGCAATCTCATGGATCCCCGCGATCCGATGTTGTTCTGGTACACCCCGATCATGCCCGGTCCTGATGGGAAGGACTACTGCAAGATTCTCGGCGAACACGAGGGGAACTAAACCATGAATTCCACGCTTTGCGATCGCGATACCGCTCATCAACGCAACGGGATCTACAACTTCTTTTTCCGCCCGACCGATCCTTCGACGTTGGGATTCATCCGCATCGTCGCAGGGCTGCTGATTCTGTATGTGCATTTTGCTTACTGCTTCGACTTGGTGAATTTCTTTGGCAAACATTCGTGGTTTTCGCTGGAGAAGATCAATCAGGAACGGCACGACGCGCCGTACATTCCGGGGCCTTGGAGTTCCTGGGACGATTTCCAACCTTCGTTCCGTATGCCGGAATGGCCGCATCGCAAGGCGGCCGTCGCGGAGTTTCTCTCAAAACTTCCCGACGACCCGGCGGAACGCGAAAAGGCACTCCGCTACATGATCGTCCGCATTCCTAACAATCCCCTGGACATGCGCGAAGGCTTGGCCTTCCCCGCCTACCTGCTGTCCTACCCCGATCGTCGCGAAGCCTTGTTGCGGCAAATGGTCGATCCAGACGATGCCAGCGAAGAAGAATTGACCTCCAGTGTCCGCGGTGCGATTCCGCGATTCATACTCGATGCCGGCGTGGTCCGCAATGCCGACGGCACCATGAACCCCATCGGCACGCTCCCCCCTGAGGAACGCCGCAAACTGCGTCTGGAACTCCGCGACGATCTGGTGCGTTTTATGCAGTTTTTGTCCCGCGATGATCTGGCTCAGGGAGCAGTCGGCTTGCTGGCCGGCTCCGCGATCAGCAATGAGCTACGCTTCATGCTGTTCGCCGATACCGATGACGCGGTCAAAATCCGTTACGTCCTGGGCCACTTCGGCGAAATCTCGAACGAAGATCGCGCCCGGGCGGCCAAGTTTCTCATCGAATTGCCCCGCGATCGTCAGGAACGGCAGCAGATCATCGACTACATGGCCGTTTGGGGGGCCGATCCTCGGCAATTGTACGCCCGGGGCAATCCGGTCTTCTCTCTGTGGTTCCACATCTCTTCTCCTGAAGGACTGTGGATCGGCCACATCTGCATTCTGATCGTCATGGCCATGTTCACCATCGGTCTGTACACCCGAACCACCGCGGTCATCAGTTGGATTGCCATGCTGAGCTACATCCAACGCTCGCCGCAGATTTTGTTCGGCATGGATACCATGATGAACATCGCTATGGTGTATCTGATGATCGGCAACAGCGGGGCGGCCTTCTCGGTCGATCGTCTGCTGGCACGCCGACGGGTGCTGCGGAACATTCTGCAACGCGACGGCCAACCCACGCCGCAGGAAGCCGCCTTCCTGCAAGCTCCGCCGCGTAGTGTGTCTGCCAACTTCGCCATCCGCCTGATACAGATGCATTTCTGCATCATGTACATGTCCGCCGGATTGTCGAAACTCAAAGGGACGACCTGGTGGGATCACAACGCCACTTGGTGGACCTTGGCCAACCCCGAATTTTCGCCGATTCTGTTTCCGTGGTTCAAAGACATCCTCATTTTCCTGGCAGAACATCGTCCCATCTTTGCCCTCGCCATGGGGAGCGTGGTCGTCTTTACTCTACTGCTGGAAATCTGCTTCCCCTGCCTGGTCTGGACGCATGTTCGACCGTGGATGGTCTTCGGTGGCGTGTTGCTGCACACCGGCATTGGCCTGACGATGGGGTTGTCGATCTTCAGCTTGTTCATGATGACGCTGCTGTTGGCGTTCTTCCCGCCGCAGACCGTCCGCGAGCGTCTCAGTTGGACGCCGGTACCCCCGGAGGAGAAGTTGAAGATTGTGTACAACCCCGCTCAACCGGCCGAGGTGCGTAGCGTCGCTTGGCTGGGAGCGTTGGATGTAGCTGAGCAGATCGAATGGAAAGCCGACTCGACCAAGCCTCACGACGGCATTCGCGTGGCTTTGGCCGATGGCAAAACCCTCAGCGGCAGCGATGCCACCAATTCTCTGATCGATCGCCTGAAGCTGTTGCGTTCGGTCTGGCTGCTGCTGTTGATCCCGGGGGTGCCTTATCTGCTGCGCCGTTGTTTCCGTGGGGGACGCGGGTGATTGGCTTCGCTTCGCCGGCGAACGAACTTCGCTGGCGAGCCGGCAGACGTCAGTCGCCGGAGGTATTCGCAAGGCGAGCCGGCAGTCGCCGGAGGTTGAATCTCCCCGACGACTCGCGTCGTCGGCACCTGCGTTCGCATCACGCCGACCGAGGCATGACCATCAGGCAAGGCTTTGTTTCCAGAAATAGTAAGCCGACAAACTCAAGCCGATGAGAATGATGATGCTCCGCACGACCGAGGCCGGCAAACGGCGGGACACGCGTGCTCCGGTGTATCCGCCGAGAATGGCGGCACAGGCCATCAGTCCGGCGTAGTGCCAGTGGATCTTGTCCTCGATCACAAACACCAGCACCGACATAGCGTTGATCGCGGTAGCCAGGAAGGTTTTGACTGCATTGACTCGGTGGATGTTCGACATCCCCATGAAACTCAAGGCGGTCAGCATCAAAATGCCGATGCCCGCTCCGAAGTATCCGCCGTACACCGCGACCAGAAATTGAAAAGCCATCACTCCCAGTAGTGTGCGCCATGGTGGCACGGCCATATTCGCGTTGGGATCGTGCGCTGCCGCCACGCTGGGCGTATAGCGTCGCAACCATCGGGCTATCGGTCCTTGGACGATAAACAACAGCGATGCCGTCAAAATCAACCAGGGCACCAACTGGGCGAAGATCCGCGGATCGAACCGCGTCACCAACAACGTCCCTAACGCTCCGCCGAATAGACTCGGAATCAGCAACCATAAAGCGAAGCGAAAACAGGGGCGCAACTCCTGCCGAAAGCCCCAAGCCCCGGCCAAGGAACCTGGGAGCAACGCGATCGTCGACGTCCCGTTGGCAATCACCGGCGAAACCACTGACAAGAGCATCGGGAAGGTCAACAACGTCCCTCCGCCGGCTACGGAATTGACCACTCCTGCCAAGAACGCTGAGCCGAACAACAGCATTTCCACCCACGCCAGACCGTCCATCGTGGTTCCGATGCGCGACATTGGTGAAGGAATGGCAACGGCAAGTTGGGGGAGGGCAGGCGAAAAAAAAATCTGGGGAGGTTGCCCTCCCCAGACTACCAGACTCATCTTTGGGTCCCGTCCATCCCTTCGATTGCCTGGCTGTTCAAACTGCCACCCCCTCGTAGCAGATTGAACCCTCCGTTAGGGTGCAGACCGAACCTTGTACTAGAGCTACAAGATTCGAGGTAAGTTTTCCTTATCTACCCTTATTTTAAAACACCTACGGACGGAAAGCAAGGGATTTTCGCCATTTTTTGGGGAATTTTCGAGGACCGATCCGCGTCTAATAGGCTTCGTGATCACAACCCTGGAACCTCGAAACCCTTGCGATATTCGCGTTTGACGAACTGATTCGCCGACTTTTCGTTGGTGATGGTCATAGTGTCGGCGTTCCATTCCAAGGTGGTCTTGGGGAAGCGAGTGGCCAGACAGCCCAACAGCACCGCCTCGGTTAACGGTCCCGCATAGTCAAACGGAGCTGAGGTCTGCCCGTTGCCACGACAGGCTTCGACAAATTGCAAGTAGTGATTGTCTCCCGGCACCTTGGGCATGGTTTTGCCTTGATAACGCTCCTCCGGCAACAGCACCGGCGGGCCAATGTAGGGCGAATACAACACCCCTTCAGTGCCGATGTAGATCGAACCTTGGTCGTGCAACTTCCGCGAGCCGAGCAAACGGGTCACCTCTTCGCCGGGACGCAATTTGCCGTTGTACCAATGCAGTTGAAACGTTTCGGTGGTGTAGGAAGTGCCGCGGAAGGTGTAATGCACTTGGTTGTCCAGTCCCCAACTGTCGGCGTTGGGTTTGTCGCCTTCGGAACGAACTTTCAGAGGAATCGTCACCCCCGTGGCCGCGAACACCGGATCGAGGATATGACAGCCCATGTCGCCGAAGGTGCCCGTGCCAAAGTCGAGCCGTTTGCGCCACTCGCTGGGGTGATAATATCCCGCGATGAAAGGCCGTTCGGCGGCCACACCGAGCCACAAGTCCCAATTCAACGTCGGCGGCACCGGATCGACACGCTTGGGCCGTTCCTTGTGATCGCCCCACTGCTTGCCAGACCAGCTATGCACCTCTTTTACTTTGCCGATCAGCCCGGCATGGACCGTAGCGACGACGGTTTTATGCACCTCATGCGAATGGATTTGAATGCCCATCTGCGACACGATCTTTTTCTCGCGGGCCACACGGGCCAGTTGCCGCGATTCGTAAATCGTTTGTGTCAAAGGCTTTTGGGTGTACACATGCAAGCCTTGCTGCATCGCTCGCATGGTGATCGGCGCGTGCATGTGGTCCGGCGTCGAGACGTTGACCGAATTCAGCCCCTTCTCTTTGTCGAGCAGTTCACGCCAATCTTGATAAATGCGGACCTCGGGGAACCTCTCTTTGACTTTCTTCACCCGGGTCAGATCGACCTCAGCCACCGCGACCAGTTTGAGGAATTTGCTCGCCGTCAACGAGCTGATGTCTGCAAAAGCCATGCCATCGGCTCCGAAACTGGCGTGCAACAACGTCTCATTCGGGGCCGCCTGGGCCAGGTGACGAAACACCATCGGAGCGGCCAACGCCGCGGTGGTCATTTGTTTCAGGGCCGATCGCCGACTGATGCTGTTGGAGTTACTCATCGCTTGCACTCTCCCGAGGATACGACAGGACCACGAACGCACAGGTACACAGGTAGGTGCCCGCAGTCTATTCGTTGGCCGTCGGCAAAGCCAGCATCTAGTGGACCGTTTTCTTGCTGGATTCTACCTGTCGCTCGATCCAAACCGACAACCTCTGGTGAGGCGTCCGACGTCCATTGACGGAGCTTTGGGGCGAGCCGTCCGACGTAAGTTACGGAGTTTCGCTGGAGCCGAGACGCGAGTTATCGAGAGGTTCCGACAATCCGCAACCGACATTCTGGCACCCCGACAAGTCTGCTAATTTTTGCCCATGCTCCATCCCGATGGAGCGTTCCTGGACGTATCTTCGATTTTCTCGACAAAATCGACCGAAAAGTCGGGCAAGTGGTTCGCCTACAAAAATTCTTATTATATCTACAAATTTTGCTTGTCCACAATCTCAGGGTCAGCTATATTACCACGGAATCGTTATCTCACCAATATGCCTTCTGCCTTCAGGAGAGTCGGATTCATGCCTAAACGCCTCAGGAATGCCCTCACTCTTTCCGATCGCTGGATTTTTCTGGAATCCCGCGATGTACCCGCCATGTTTTATGTCTCGCCGACAGGCAGCGATTCTAATGACGGCCTCTCACTGGCCACCGCGTTTCTCACCATTCAGAAAGCATTTGACGCCGCCGCTGCCAACGGAACCGCGGTTCACGATACAATTTCAATCGCGGCCGGTACTTATGCTGCCGGTGGGAATTTGAACACCAGCAACGTCACCGTTATCGGTGCCGGGAAAACCGCGACGATCATTGCCGGAACTTCCTCAGGTTCCAATGGTTACGCGATCAATTTCGGTCCGTCGGCCAACAACAAAGTCACCATTCAAGACCTCGCGGTAACCGGCTTTGAACGCGGAATCTACCTGACTAGCGTTGGACCGGTCAACGAGATGACGTTGCGCAACTTGGATCTCTCGAACAACGTCACCTCGAATACCATCGCAGACAAACGCGCGGCTGGGGCTTGGCTCGAATTTGCTTTCGGCACTGCGGTCACCAAACTCACCATCGATAACGTATCAGCCAACAATAACAAATTGAATGTCACGGCGTTTGATCGCAGCGCTGGGATTATCATGTGGAATGGATTGTTCAGCGATCTGACGATCACGGACTGCACCACCAACAATAATGGAATGCTCGGCATCAATATCAATGACTCCGTGATCACCGGGCTGACCATGACGGGCAACACGGCTAACGGCAATGGCGATGCCGGCTTCGCACTCGGTGGCATTGCCAATACGGGCGGTGCAAACCTCATCGCCGAAAATACGGCGATCGACAATCTGCGTTTTGGCTTGGATTTGCGAAACTCCGCAGGGAACGGCACGACCAGTGGTCCCGGCAGCCTAGTGATTCGCGACAACGTCTTCACGCGGACCTCGCCGAGTATCTATCCCAGTGCCGACCTTGCTGGCATCGCCATCATCAAACGCTCTCCGATTGTTGTTGGCTCGACTCCCCAACCAACGGAACCCGATGGCATTGTGATTGAGTACAACACCGTCTCTGGTTGGACCACCGGCTCACCTTTGGATGACAATGTTGGCTTTGGCATCGCCGCCGAGGGGTTGAATCTCATCATCAGGAACAATCTCATTACCAACAACGAAGTTGGGCTACAACTCCAAGCGGGCGGCACAGCCACGACTGGTAATGACTTCTTCGATCGTGGCAATGCGACCGCAGCGTCGGCCATTGTGCAGTTCAACTTCATCGCGGGAAATGGCATCGGCATGCGAACGGTCGGCACCATCACAGATACCGTCGCGAATCCGACCGATCTATCGTTCAACTGGTGGGACGACCTCAGCGGTCCGACGAATGCCAAGAATCCGGGGGGCACGGGGCAATCGCTCGTCAGTTTGGATGCCTCCTTCGCCCTGATCGATCCGCCGGATGGATTCTTGCCGTTGCTGCTCAACAGTGTCGATTCCGAACCGATTCGCCCGGGTTTCAGCCCGGTGAACAATCCGCCGATCGCCGACGACCAAACCGTCAGCGTCCCCATGGATTCGACGGGCAACCTGATCACGCTCACCGGATCGAGCGGCAATCCAGGCGTTCCCCAAGTGCTGACATTTGCTCTAGCGACCCCGCCGGCCAATGGCACTGTGAGCATCAATCCGGTAACCGGCATCGCGACTTACACCCCCAACCCCGGTTTCTCGGGAACCGATAGCTTCACCTTCACCCTGACGGACGATCAGGCTGCTGGTCTGCCGTTCAATCTCACGAGCACCCCGGGTACGGTGACGATCAACATACCGGCTCCTCCGCCCCCTCCGCCGGTCACTCCGCCGGTCGTTCCTCCTCCGCCGACGGTGCCGCCGGTCGTTCCTCCTCCGCCGACAGTACCGACAGGCTTGTCATCCATTGGCTCTGCCGTTGGGAACAGTCCCAATCTGATGGTGATGAATGCAGATGGCAGCATCCGTTTCACCCAAACGCCGTTTGAAAGTACCTTCCTCGGCGGGGTCGGCTCACTCGTGGGAGACGTGACGGGCGACGGTATTGAAGATGTCATCGCCTTTGCCGGCTTCACTGGTGGGCCGCGTATTGTGATCTACGATGGAGTGGACGGTTCGACTGTTGCCGATTTCTTTGCTTACGAAGACACCTTCCGCGGCGGGGTCAATGTCACCCTGATCGATCTGGATAGCGATGGCAAACTGGAGTTGCTGACGACTCCCGGATTTGGAGGAGGCCCGGTCCTCGCCGCTTTTGATGGGCAAGGTCGCACCCTTTATCGCATCCTCATCGGACCGAGCGACGATCGTGGCGGCATCAGCTTGGCCAACAACCTCCAGTCAGCCGCACCCGGTTTGATCAGCAGCAGTGTCGATTACGTTGGACTTGCCGAAATTATCTTGGCACGACCGAACAAAACGGTAAGCGTCGCTGTTTCGGAAGTCATCGACGGACTGCAAGAAGAAATCGACCTCCGCGATCGACTGAACGGGTTGTTCGTAGGCTGATTCTTTCGCAGCTCTCACCAACACGCCTTAAGCGACTTGACCCAACCTGCGAACCGACACCCCTCATCGTCGGTTTCAACTGGAGCAAGACCCGACGACGCCAGGGGTCGGGTGTTTTTTTCAAACAGTCGTCGGATGATTCCGCAACACCCGCGGACTGGCGTCAGCGGCTCTCCAAAACGCCGGAGTTGACGCCAGTCGTCGGGTGATATTGCGTGAGCGCGTCTTCATGCGAGGTTTCACCCGCCAACTTGCGTTGGCGGCTCTCATTGTCAGTGCGTGAGCCGACGATGCCAGTCGTCGAGTGTTTTTTATCGCCCG
>CALEEC010000194.1 GCA_937949245.1 uncultured Gemmataceae bacterium
TGGCTCAACCGTTACCGCCGGCTGGCGAAAGACTACGAGCGGACGACGGCGAGCAGCACCGCGTTCGTGTATGTCTCGATGATCCATGTGATGGTCCGCCGCCTTACACGTTAATCTTGCTTTTTGGACAGGCTCTAAGGATACCGAGACTTCCTGCCCTGTGTTGACTCCAACGACGTCGGTCGCCCTGCCTGTGGTCAGGATAATTCCGCGATCGAAGCCGACACTTTCCTCACCACCGAAGAAAATGCCCGAAGCGCTGAGATCTCCGCTATACGAAACATTCGACACTTGAATACCTGAAGACACAATCGTATTGACAAGATCCAGAGCGGTCAGACCACTAGACAAGGGAATCACATTGGTGATCGGGGTTGTGCGATCTTCCAAAAACTCGCAACGCAAACGAGGGTTTAACTTGGAGAACGCAACGGTAGCCCATTTTTCCAGACGAACCGAACGCATGGAACCGACCCTCAAAACATGAATCGATTGGAAAATGGAAAGCTCCAGATTCGGTTATCGTTGGTTAGGATAGGAAAAGCAAGAGAACTAAGTTGACTTTTCTGACAATCTTCAGATGTGCCAGCGGAACAATCCTTCCCAGAATCGCTCGGAGTGATCGGTGGTTCTTATTTCAGAAACGCAGAAGCGTTCTCCGAGATGAAATCACGCAACTGCAATGTCAACTTGTGCCGAACTGACGATCTCCAGCGTCTCCCAATCCCGGAACGATGTAGCCCAATTCGTTCAATTGCGAGTCGATTGCGGCAAGGTAGATCGGTACATCGGGATGCTCGTTTCGTACCGCCGCAACGCCGTTGGGCGCGGCAATAAGCCCCACGAATTTCACCCGTTGGACGCCCCAGCGTTTGATAATGTCGATGGCTGCGACGGCTGATCCTCCCGTGGCTAACATCGGATCTAATACGATTGCCAAATCGATGTTCGGCTTCGGTGGTAACTTGTTGTAGTAGGTCACCGGTTGCAACGTATGGTGATCGCGGTAGAGTCCCAAATGCCAAACCTGACAACTGGGCAAAGCCTCTAACATAGCGTGCGACATCCCAAGTCCGGCGCGAAGTACCGGGAATAGTCCCACGCGTTCGGCGATGGTTTCCACGGCACACTCGGCCAAGGGGGTTTGTACCGTGCGGGTTTCCAAGCGAAGATCGCAGGTAGCTTCGTAAAATAACAGTTGGGCTAATTCACCGACCAAAGCGCGAAACCGCTGCGGTTCCGTCGTCCGATCGCGTAAGGTTCCTAATTTGTGACGCACCAAGGGATGCTGCGAGACTCGTACCATATCATCCATCGATTATTTCTCCTCTGCTTTCGCGGTTAGAAATCGGCTGTCGAAAGCACACGGCAGCAACTGACTCAAGCGATGCACAGCCGATACTTGTCGAGTGAGAGGATGGGCCAAAATCACCTCTAGATCACCGCCGAATTCCCAGAGTACTTGTCGACAGGCTCCGCAAGGTGGGGTCGGTTCCTCGGTTTCTGCGACGATCACGATGCGGCGAAAATGACGTTGTCCCTGAGCGATAGCCCGAAACAACGCCACTCGCTCTGCGCAGACCGTTAGACCGTAGGTTGCATTCTCGATATTGCATCCACCGATCATTTCTCCGGTGGTCGTCTCTAAGGCCGCACCGACACGAAAACGCGAATACGGTGCAACTGCGTTTTCCCGTGCCGCAATCGCCGTCTCGATCAGGCGTTGCAGGGGAGATCCTGGGTTGTCTGCCTGCGCATGAGAAGAAGTCATCTCGGTTCGCTCCTGGGGAACCGGCCATGAATCGATCCACGAATCCGCGGGAGCGGTGCCTCAGGCTCTGGCCCTAAGCGGACGGCCGATTCGAGCAATTCCAACGCCGAGTCCAGTTTGTCCATGTCGCGGTAATGGACTTCCAACACCGGATCCCCCGGACGCACCTGTTCCCCGAGTTGCACTGAGATTTGCACTCCCACGGCAGGATCGACTTGATCCTCGGCACGATCGCGCCCCGCGCCCAAACGCATGGCACCTTGGCCGATCTTCTCCGCATCCAATTCGGTAATGTAGCCGGGCTGGGGGGCACGCACCAGATGCCGGGTCGCAACCCGGGGCAATCGATCCAACTGATCGATGGCTCGCGGATCGCCTCCTTGCAATTCGACCATTTTGCGGAAACGCTCCAACGCTCGGCCACTGTCTAGGGCGTGACGCACCTTGGTGGCCGCTTCGGCTTCGGTTTCGACCGCACCGGAAAGTAACAGCATCCGCTCGGCCAAGCGCAGGGACAAATCCCGCGTATCGTCGGCCACGGGGTGACCTCGGAGAATTTCGACGCATTCGATAACCTCTAGCGCGTTGCCGACAGCTCGTCCCAAAGGCACGTCCATCGATGTCAACAACGCTTCGGTGCGGAGATGATTGGCTTCTCCCACTTCGACCAGTGATTTCGCTAAAGCTCGAGCGTCGGCATCGGTTTTCATGAACGCTCCCCGTCCCACTTTCACATCGAGTACCAGAGCATCGATCCCCTCGGCAATTTTTTTGCTGAGGATCGAAGCGGTAATCAGCGGGATGCTCTCGACGGTCGCCGACGCATCGCGTAGGGCATAAAGTTTCTTGTCGGCCGGGGCTACGGTAGCAGTTTGGCCAATCATGGCGAAGCCGACTTGGTGCATGACCTGCCACATTTCGCGGAAGCTCAGGCTGACGCGGAAGCCGGGGATCGACTCTAATTTATCCAAGGTTCCGCCGGTATGTCCCAGTCCTCGGCCGGACATCATCGGCACATAGGCTCCACAAGCCGCGACAATCGGAGCGAGGATGAGCGAAGTTTTATCACCGACTCCCCCCGTGCTGTGCTTATCAACCTTCGGCCCTGGCAAATCGCTCCAATCGAGCTTGGCCCCCGACTCGACCATGGCGCGAGTCAGTTCCGCCGTTTCGCTCGGAGACATCCCCCGAAGCCAGATTGCCATCAGCATCGCCGTCAATTGATAATCCGGCCAACGACCATGCGTCGCGGCATCGACAAAGGTAGTGATTGCTTGCGGAGAGAGTTCTAGGCCATCTCGTTTGGTGCGAATGATGTCGACAGCTCGCATGGCCGTTTGCCTCGGGGATGGAGAAAATGCTTCAATGCCATCAGAATAGCAGAGCCGACACCGATGAGAAAAGGAAATCCGATGGGGGACATCCCCGAGGTGTGCTGGGGATTTTGGCTAGTTCATCGGTTCGGCTGGGGAAAGAGAATCCGATTTAAGGCATTGCCAAGAACGCCGAGGTCAAACCAAATCCGCCTGAGGACTCGGTTGGAAGTCAATCACTTCAATCTCCACTTGGCGAATGCCATTCCATTCATTGAGACGCGGCGTAAAGGCTAGGCAACATCGCCCTCCATCCGACATCAGTTCTTCGAGTCGATTGCCCATGCTCCATGCGACGGCACGCACCCGCGTAGATGCTTGCGAGACAAGAAAACTCATGTGTCGCTCGCCATCCCCCATGCGACGTGGAGTACCGACGATCTGCAAATTACCGGCCAAGAACTTCGGTTTGGGATTGTGTGCGCCGTAAGGCTCTAGTCGATCGATGTCGTCGAGCAAGCCCTGGGTCAACGCGGATAGCGGTATCTCAGCATCGAGGATGATGCAGGGCTTGGGAGGTTTGCCGGCAACGAAATTCTTGGCAGCATAAGCCGTAAAGGCCTCTCGAAACGCTGGGATTCGCTCGTGCCGAATCCGAAGTCCAGCAGCTTGGGCATGTCCGCCGTAGGCTTCGAGATGTTCCGAGCAAGCGGCCAGGGCTTCGTTCAATGCCAACCCGGGAATCGAACGTCCTGAGCCGGTCGCAAGATTCTCCGCTTCATTGATCGAAAGTATGATCACAGGTCGGCCCAAGCGTTCCACCAAACGTCCTGCGACAATACCAATCACCCCCTGATGCCAACCGGCATCGGCCAAGACGATGGCAGGCAAATCCTCCAGATTCTGCGACGTGAGCATCTCGAGAGCCTGTTGGATGATTCGGCGTTCGATCGTTTGCCGTTGCGAATTCTGCCCATCCAAAAAACTGGCCAACTCGTTGGCTCGCTGAGGCGATTGCGTCGTGAGCAATTCCACCACGGTCAAAGCACAACCAAGCCGCCCGGCAGCGTTCAACCGCGGGGCAATTTGATACGCGATGTCATCGGCACGGAGCCCCTTTTCGAGATTGATTTTTGTGCATCCGATCAAAGCTTTCAGTCCCAGCAATGGCTTTTCTTGAAACCGTTGCAGGCCATAGCGTACAAAGATGCGGTTTTCATCGTGCAACGGCACCACGTCAGCAATTAGTCCCAGGGCAGCTAGACAGAGCGAATCCATCAGGAATTCGCGCAATTTCGCTGGCAACTTCTCGCTGCCGGCGACCAGTTGAGCGACGGCCCAAGCGAGTTTGAACGCCACCCCCGCCCCAG
>CALEEC010000195.1 GCA_937949245.1 uncultured Gemmataceae bacterium
TACGATGCCGATGACTTCTGCCCCGCAATCGTATACGATGGGCACAAGACCGAAACGATCCCGCAATCATTCTTCCGAGACGTTGTTTGCGATGAGTACATCGACTTCCGCGCCAACCGCTCCGAGTTCCTCCGCTGCTCCGTTGTCCGTTGGGGCAGGGATCTTAAGTTACCTGATTCCCGGACTCGGCCAGATGGTGCAAGGTCGGGTGGGCAAAGGGCTGTTGTTCTTCTTCGGCCTGTATGGCTTGTTTTTCTACGGCATGAGCATGGGGCAGTGGTGCAATGTCTATCTGCGTCCGGTGGCCCCGGCCCACGCGGATCTACCTACTAGGTTGCTGACCGACATCTATCACCGACCGCAGTTTGCCGGTCAATTCTGGATCGGCGCCGCGGCTTGGCCGGCCATTCAGCAGTATTGGAGTTACGACCGCAATCCCGAAGTGAAGGCCGGCCGGTGGTTCGGCAAGTTTCAACGCGCACCGGATCGAGATGTGGAAAACGAATTGCAACGCGAACATAATAAGCGTTGGGATCTCGGCTGGGTTTATACCGTGATCGCTGGCATGCTCAATATCTTGGTGATCTACGACGCCGTCGCCGGACCGGCGTTCCGCGACGGCATAACTGAGACGAAAACCAAAGAGGAGGCCAACTCCTCGACCAAAGAAGCGAGCGCCCCGTCATGAATCCGCTATGGGCAACGAGTATTTATTGGGAATTTCCGATTCTGATCGTCTTGGTCAGTCTGATCTACAGCGCGACGCGGCACGACGACTGGAATCTGATCCTCCGCGAAGCCCTCCGCTGGGGGGCACGGATGGTCACCTTCCTGGGCGTGATCGGCTTGGGACTGTTCGCGTTGTCGACTTGGATTTGACCTCCGTCGGCCCACGGTTCGTGGCCGGCGGGAATTACTCGCCTTCCAAGTCGCTATCGCGCAGGTCGGTAAGGAACATGTGCCCCGGTTCGTGGGTCACCAAAAACGGCACTTTCGAGGCCACCGCGACCGCTTGCGGGGTCACACCGCAGGCCCAGAAGACGGGGATTTCGTCGGCACCGATGGTGACTGCATCGCCGTAATCAGGTTGGTTCAAGTCCGCGATCCCCAGCGTTTGCGAAGCGCCCAAGTGAATTGGTGTGCCGTGCGCTCGTGGAAAACGGGCGCAAATGGCCGTGGCACGGATGGCTTGCTCGGGGGTCATCGGCCGCATCGACACCACCATCGGCCCCGAAAATCGGCCTGCCGGTTGGCACAGACGCTGGGTGCGATACATCGGAACATTTTTCCCCTCTTCAATGTGTCGCACGGGAATGCCTGCCGACAGTAAAGCGTTCTCGAAGGTGAAGGAGCAACCAATCACGAAAGCGACAAGATCGTCACGCCACAAGTCACACAGGTCGGTTCGCGTCTCGCTCAGTTGGCCATCGCGGTAGACGCGGTATTTCGGCAAATCGGTGCGGAGGTCAGCCCCGGGGGCAACTTGCCGCGGTTGCGGATCGCCCGGATCGGTCACATCCAACAACGGGCATGGCTTGGGATTGCGTTGACAAAACAACAGAAAGTCGAACGCCCAGTCTTGGGGCACCACGACCAAGTTCGCTTGCACAAAGCCCAGGGCCGCGCCGGGGGTCGGACGGGTCCATGCGCCGGTTCGGCACAGGTGCCGTACTTCTCGGCCGGTGCTGTTTCGCAGTGGATTCGGGTTCATGCGGACTCCCTGCCTTCTTCTCGGGGGGACAATAACGTTACTTTGCATGGGACGTAGCAGATTTGGGGGCATGCTCGTTGCGTTTCCCGAGCCAGGCGTCGGTCGTCCCAGAACCGTCATTTTGCTGCGGGAAACTTTGGGGACAGTCGCGGTTTCATGGGGACTGCCGCAGCAGTCGGGCGATGTGGTGCATCGGTTCCCAGTATCGGTCGAAATCGAAGCCATCCACCGACACGGTGCGTTGGCCCGTCACGCCGTCGACGAGTCCTCCTTGTTCCACCAAAGTTTGCAGCAGCAGGCGTTGTTGCTGGGCGTCGAAGAAGGTGTCCGGCACGAAGCCCAGCCGCAACAGCAGCACTCCTAGTCCCAAACCCATGGCCCCCCAATTGCTGATCCCCGCGACGATCAGATAATCGGTCGGCACTCGGCACGCGACTTTGGCCCCGTGGGGAATGTTGCGTCGAATGATGTCCCAGGGGACTTTGCCCATGCCGATCTCGTTGCCCCCGTCGCCGATGCCAATCGTGGTGATGCCGAAACGGGCTTTCAAGGTATCATCGACAAATTCGGCGGTACTCATCCAGGCCGGCAGATCCACGCCGGCCATCGTATGCAAGCGATTCCACGATTCGGGAGGCACTTCCAGGCGGAACAAGGCTTCGATCTCGGGATGATCGGCCGACTGCTGCTGAATCGACGCAGGGTGATGACTGGGACCGGCGCGTTCGATGGCAATCAAGTGGCTGGGCATCACGTCTTTGGGCTGCAGCGGCCAGCGATCGAGCCAATGGCCCAAAATGGTCGCGGGAGCCGACATCGGGACCGGCAAAGTACCCAAAAACGAGGCGTTGAGCAAGTTTTCGTCGAGGGTATCGAATGCGTTGAGCGTCTGCGGTTCGGCCAGAATCTGGCAGGGAATGCTTAGGTGAGTCAGACACATGGCCAGATAGAGCGTGCCGAGCGGGCCATCGGTTTCTGGGGCCGGCGGCTGAGCTTTAGGAATCATAAAGCCGGTGACCAAGCCGACGGCCGGTCGCGGATGTTCGGCAATCGAGCGGCAGGCTTGAATGAAGTCGCCCCGGGTCGCGGTCAGGAGATTCGCCTCGGCATCCCGAGCAAAACCGCGTTGGCCGACGTCCACTTGGATGATTGCTTCGACAGCCGTTAAAATATCGTCGATGTTCTTCATGGTTTTGCTTCTCGGAATCGCTCTATTCAGGCAACGAGCGGTCG